>NZ_FLYE01000013.1 GCF_900093605.1 Candidatus Terasakiella magnetica | reverse complement strand
AACCATAACCTCGGTCTGTGACTTGCTTAACTGCTTCAATCTTAAATTCTTCTGTATAGCGTTTGCCACTCATAATTAGCACCTCATGTTTAGTGTCATTTATAACACTATCAGGTGTCTACAATACTAGGGGCTTGCCAAACTCTAATTTTTCCTATTTTCCCTTGAAACTCCCAAATAACACCTGCTTATTTGGGGGCTTCATTTTTCATACCCATTCACTTGCAAATGCGCGTGGCATTTTCTCATGTTCAACGGCCCCTCAGCTTGCTCGGGAGAGGGTCATCTTAGGTATTCAGCCGTAGCGTCTTTCTTACCTGAAAGTGCTTTCGGCTTTTTCTTTACTTTGCGCACGTTGATGGCTGAGGCATCCAGGGTGTTTTTGATATGGGCTGCGTAGTGACGTTCGATCATTTCGACCGAGGTGCGGCAGTTCTTTGCAATTTGGTAAATGTCTGCGCCTTCCATGAGGCGGAGGCAAATGTAGGTGTGTCTTAGGCTGTAGAGGGTGCGTTTCTGTCCGTCACGGTCTACCTTGAGGTCTTGTTCGTCCAGAATGCGGTTGAACATGCGCAGGTGATTGTGGGGAAAAACCATGTCAGTTTCTTCATAGTCATTACGCGCACAAACCCGTTCGTAAGGGCGTACAGCGCCTTTGGTGGTTTTACAGTATCCAACGCCTCGTTTGCCTCGGACTTCGATCACAAGGATCGTTTCGTCCGTGTCTCCATCTTCTACAATTTCAATATCACGATGCTCTATATTGAACAGTTCATCCGGGCGCAGGCCCGTGTTGGCAGCAAAGAGGATCATGTCGTGCAGGTCTTCTGCACTCTTCTTGTGCCGTCCACCTGTTGCACGGGCATTCTTCCTTGTGGCGTTATAAAGTTTTTCATACTGCGTCTTACTGAACCAAGGACGATGAACCACCTTGCCCTGCGCCCCATAAGGCTGGGACATATCTGGTAGGTGATCCAGCCAAGTATAACGAATGGCAACTTTCAGAACTTGGCGAAGGGTTACAATTTCATCATGCAGTGTGCTTCGTGCCGGAGGCTTTTTCGCTGTCTCCATCCTGTGCATACGATAATCCTGCACAAGCCCTGCTGTGATCTCTGACAAGCCTTTATCCCCAAAGAAGGGAACAAGATGCAATCTCAACCGCGCCTTGTGACCTTCAACCCACTTGGGGCTTCTTGTGCCTTTGGTCGAGGTTTCATATTCATGCTCAAAACGATCCGCAACTTGCTTGAAGGTCTTTTCGTTTTTGATCAGACCTTGGCAGTCTTTGTCTCTGAGATTAAAGAACCAATCCTCAGCAAAGTCTTTGGCACAAGACAGGCTTTCTTCTTTGGTCGATGATCTGTGGTTTTTCCCGGCAAGGAATGTGGAACATTGCCAGTATTTGGAATTTTCTCGGCGGTAAACGTAGACTTTGCCGCCCATAATGGTGTGTTTCTCAGTCATATCGCAACCCTCGTGCAGTGGAGCAGAACTGTGTAAGGAATGTGTAACGATATCAGGGGAGATTCAGCCTGTCAAATTTAGCGCCGCTGGCATTAAAAAACCCTGTTACTTCAATGGAGTAACAGGGTTTTAGTGGTTGCGGGGGCTCGAAACCCCCGACGTCGAAGAAATCGAGAAATAGCAGAAACAATCACGCTTCAGCCCGTATTTGTTTTCAACCATATTCCTGCAAACAGAAAGCGGCATTTCCCAAATCAAAGTTTGAGTTAACTCTCTACCTCCTTGAAAAAAACTCATATTCACAGGCCTTTACATGAACTTCAATATCATATCGGTTCTCAATTAAGGCAATACATTCCTTGAATAGGGCCTCCACAAAAGCAAGCCCACTGATTTCCATGTAATCCCATTTCTCAATCAATTTATAGAAGGATGCAAATGATCCTGAGGTTGCCTCATCATGTGCAGCATCAACAGATGTGTCTTTGAAAACAGGTTTACCATTCAGCTTTAAAACATCAGCAGTTTTCTGAGTGATATCAAAAGAATCATCTGCCAATTCAATATGTCTCGTAATGTAATTGGCCAACTCAATAGCAAAGAGCTTAATGCCAA
The DNA here is from genome assembly GCF_900093605.1 of Candidatus Terasakiella magnetica. Taxonomy (NCBI): domain Bacteria; kingdom Pseudomonadati; phylum Pseudomonadota; class Alphaproteobacteria; order Rhodospirillales; family Terasakiellaceae; genus Terasakiella; species Terasakiella magnetica. The sequence continues at coordinate 19,614 of NZ_FLYE01000013.1, read as the reverse complement.
GTACTTCATTTTTGATACCAATATCGTGGTGGTCACCGTCCAAGCTAAATGTCATCCCATTAAATGGACCTGGTTTTCTTTTCATATTTTTCATTTCAAAATTCCTTATAGTTTAAATGATAAAAAAAACCGGATGCCCCGGATTAGATCCAGGGCTCCGGTTTGGAAGACTTAAAGTTCGTCTTCTGTGATAATGATTGGCTGATAATTTTCGAAACCTAGCCCTTTACGCATTAGGACATCAACTGACGAATGTGTGAGAATTCCGGCTTCAAAACCTCGAGTAAAAGCTTCCTTGTAAAGAGCAAGCTCTTCTGGATCTTCTGATTGAAATTTTGCAATCTCGCCATCAACATCATAATTCGCTGCAAAGGAATGAATCATTCCATTACCAAGCCCAAGCGATTCAGTGTCTGATACGTTTTCACCTTTGCTTAAATACTTAATCAAAGACAAAAGATTATAAAGCGCACCATTCATCGGTGCCGTGTATCGTTTAGATTTTTCATCTACATTCTCAGAGATGAAGCGTGAAAGTTTAGAACCGCAAACCTTCCAAGCGAGAGTACCAACTACATTGTCCATGAGGACCTCCATAAAGTAAAAAAATCTGCAAAGACCAATTCTTTGCTATTTGTCTGCTGTTGCGGACGGGAATATTTTTACTTCGGAAGTTGGTTACTTTCTTAGAGATAAGGGTAACCAATTTGGCCTTTAAACAAAAATGGCGTTGAGACCGAAGCCTACAACGCCATTTTTGAAATAGAATTTCACTAGACTGAAAAACCAAAAATTATTTGGTTCCTTCATAATCAATCACAATAGGATGATAGTTACGTTTGTTAAGTCCATGCTTCATGAAACAATCAACATTGTAATGGAGAAGAATGCCGTTTTTGAAACCTTCCTTAAAACCATCTTCATATTCTGCCTGGCTTTCAGAATCTTCAAATTTACGTTTCTTGATTTCACCATTAAAATCATATTGTTCTTTAAAGGTATGCACAACGCCATCACTGAGACCGAGATTAAACGGTTTCATGTCTTCATTACTATTGAAGTAAATAATGGATAATAAGCGATGAGCCATACTTTTAAGTACGTCAGTATATTTATCTGCGTCAGTATCCCACGTTTCTGGAATGAAGCGTTCTGCTTCGTAGTCGATAGCTTCGACTGTTAAAATTTTAACCATATTGGCCTCCATATTTTTAATTAAAGATGGAAGGCAGGTTTGGATTTAAATCAGAAACAACTAGATAAAAATAACCCAAACCTGCCGTCCGTTTTGTCAACCTGACAGGAATGGGTGTACTTCACTTGTTGGTTACTAATAAAACGCCTAGGGTAACCTAACCTGTAACTTTAGGGCTTTGAGTAGAGATATACTCTTCAATATGCGTGATTTCATCACTATTAAAATCATCAACTTCGATGTCATCTGGGTTCCCTTCGATACCTTCATACGTAAGAACCATTTCTTCTATGTAACTTTTAGGCACAATTAATTCATATACATCATGTTTCATGGCTAGTTTATGAAGAGCATCAGCTTTTTTAATTACTTTAAGGAAAGAATCTACATCATTTTCTAGAGCACGGGATTTGTCGAAATGTTGACCATAAAGAGCTGCCCAGAGATGAGCTGAAGGCCACATTTTTCTCTTAGCTATTGGAAGTGTATTTTTATTTATAGCTCTAGGTTCTTGACACCCGGGAAAGGTAACATCTTTAAGGAAACCATCGGCATAATGTTGGAAAACAGTTGCATCAGTGTATTTGCTACGGGTGTCTGGAACCTGTTTATCCTTATGATACATATTTGCACGTAGCATGTACCAAAATAGCTGAGCTATCATGAAACCTTGGTCTGTTCGTTGTTCTATGATTTTATCTACCGTTTTTGTTGCTTTGCCTAATTGGATCATATGCCACTTATCTATATCAACTGAGATTTTTTGGCCGCTTTCGACTGCTTCCTTCATTTGGATGTAAGGGTCAATATAGTCTTTTCCTTGAAGGAGAATATTAAACTCCTGAACTTCTTGAGCATATTCCTTTTCTTCGACTTGTTTTAAAAGGTCTCTGACCTTCTTTTCATCAGCAAAAATTTGTTCAATAGTTTCTGTCCAGGTATGCTCAATGTCATTTAAGTAACCAGTCGCCTCAGCAAAGCATTCTTCAAAAAGGCTAATTTTCAAACGTTGGATTTCATCTGAAGTAGGTTCAGTATTTGCTGCTTCTCTTTTGGCTTCTTCACGTTGAATTCTCTGATCTAAATCTGAAAAACGAGCCCTTGGGCACATCATACCTGCTCGGATAGCATGAAAATCAAAACAGTCTTTAAATAACCTGTATCTATCCAGTTGTTCGTCATCTGTATCTTGGTAATGAGTTTCTGTGTCTTTATATGCCTCTTCATATTCAGCTTTTACCGCTTCATTAATACGCTTAAAGCGTTTGTGGCGTTCTGATTGTGAAGTCATTACCAAATCTCCATTTTTCCATTTATCGGATGAGATAATAATCAGACTTATTTTCTTCTTCAACGGGTATATTTTATACTGAATTATAGATAATGTTCGTGACATACATATCCCGTCATCTACCCAAAAATGTCACGATTGTCATGTAAGCCAATATTCAGAAACCCATCAGGTGGCTTTCTTCTTTTGAGTGAAATAGGTAAGGGCTGTATTACGGCTAATTAGGGTCTTTTGATAAATTCATTTCAAACCTACCAATTGCTTATTCTGACCAAGAGTTCCTCGATTACTATTTTTCTAAACCCTCTTAACTGATTCTGTTCGCAGCGCCCTCCATGGAATGCAAAAATGGCTAACAGAATGCACCTTTTTAAATCCATCAATACAACTAGGTTACCCTTTACTATTCGATAGTAACCATTCTCAGCTCTATTTTCATCCGTGTCATTTCACATGGCAAGAGAACACGAGGCTTCAAGAACCTCGGTTTAAATTTAACTTTAAAAAAATTGGATGGAAATATGAGTAACTCTACACAAAACATTACTGCTGAAATCGAAGAGGTTGTTCCAAAGACCCTTGAAGATTTCTATTTGTTAGGTTGGAACAAAGGTATGAAAGCGTACCTTGACAATGAGAAACTGGAACCGGATTTATCCGACCTAGTCAACAATGCGCAAAGGCAAGCCTACGTCAAAGGTTTCACCACAGTGCTTCGCCAATTGACCACATCAGTAATGAATACAGTCACGGAATTAGAAGTTGTCTGGCACTACGACGAAGAAAATAATCAATCAGAAGAAGAGGAGAAATAACAATGAACTTCAATGCAGATGAAATTTTAAAGAATTCCGAGGCCCTTATTCCACCGCAGCAATTGCCATGGTTCCACGAAGGTATTGGTGATGGTATTCAAGCCTTCAGAAAAAATAAACGTTACGACCCTGAACTAATTCATTTCGTAAACGATGACCAGAAACGGGCTTATGTCAAAGGATATACAACAGCTATTCGTATTGAACATGAACTCAGTTTAGATGCAGTTCGAGAACTGGAAGCAATTTGGGATTACCCTCACAAAGTTGAAGTACACCCAAACCAAAACAAGTTCGATGACTTTATTGCCAAGCGTTCAACGGACATTCCCTGCGATTTCAAGATCCATTTTGAACGTGGCTTCAATATGACTTGCTATGACAAGAAGCGTGAACACTTCTTCACTGATGAGCAGAAATCTGAGTTCTTATCTCAAATGAATGAAGCCTTCAGCAAAGGTGCAGAAGCTGGCTATGACGCCCAATGTGACAATTTCGAAGGCACTAACAAGTTTCAAACTGGAGAAGTCTGGGGCGAGCTATGAGCAAGCATCTTGATTGTAAAACAGTCACCGAAAAGGCCTTGGTAAAATTTCCAAGGCTTTTTCTTTATGCCCCTCATGAATAGAAAAAAGGAAAAATAATCATGCCTTTGCGCCCGACCCCCGACTTCGGTTTCGAACTCAATGAAAAAGAACGTGCCCTAATTGCCAAAATGCACCCTAGCAGCGACATTTTTGATAAAGTAAGGGCAAAGTTCGATGAAGAAGTTTTGGCTACTGAAAAACGCTTAAAAGAAAAGCTCAGCGAACAAGAGAAAGACCAGCAGTGGCATTACAGATTTGAGCCCCTATTATTGGATTGCGTAAAACAATATCGCAAAGAAGCAAACCCTGAGTTTGTCCACCTCTTCAAAGGCTTTGTTGTCTGCTCATTTCCTTCAAAAGATCCAAATCAATCAATCTGGGAACGCAGCACGAACCGATATCTGATGCAAGTCAAAGGCGGCACCGATCCAATGACTGGAAAGTTCATGGGTGTACCCTTCGGCAAGTATGCTCGCCGTATTTTAATGTTCATTACTGACTATGCTTTCAGAAACAGCACCCGTGAAATCCATTTCGGTTCTGTCAGCCAGATGATGAAAGCTTTGAGTATTTCCAAAGGCACAAAGCAAAAGCAACTGTTTGAAGACCAGCTCAACCGTCTTGCAGCCTGCAGCATCACATTCACTTATTCATATTTGCAGCATAAGGATCCAGATTTAAATATTCGTGACAATGTTGAGTTTGTCGATGACTTCACTGTTGAGCTGGCAACTAAGTCATATGGCTTCTGGCATCCATCCGGGAGACACAAGAACACCATCACGTTGACCCAAGAATTTTATGATTACCTTCAGAACTTCCATTGCCTTGAGCCATGGAAAGACATCAAGGCTGTTTGGAACAAAAAATTGGGCCTAGATTTCTATCTCCTCGTTTCACAAATCTGGTTCGATATCCAGCACGGTACAAAGCAGCTAGATTTTGATTATCCGTTTGAAAAGCTGAACAAGGTCATTGGAAGTAACTATAAAAGGGCCAGAAACATCAAAAAGGACATCGAAACGACTGTCGACTATATCAACACCAATCCCTACCTAAAATATGGCGTAGAAGTCTTTAAAAAGGCTCCTCCTGGATGGAATGAAGATTACCGTTGGAAACATCGAAGAGACCTTGAAGATTTCCAGCCTTTATTCTTTAGGGTGGTAAAAAAGGAAGACCGAGAGCTGGTAAAGCTGAAGAAACTGGCATCTCATAGAAAGGGTGTACTTTAGTGGCGCCCTATATAAATACCTATTAGGATTCTATATTCCTAAACCGTAATTTTAAGAGGTTTGTTTTATCTTTGGGATTCCAGTGACGCGCGTTAGCGAGGAGCGAACCATCTGGTTGACCTCCGCCTATGATGTTTTGAATCGAGTAATTATTGGTGATTTCGAGTAATGCGAAGCCAACTCGACAGCATGAAATGGACAGCCCCTCATTACGCATCACATGTTATCGTCACATGTAACTGGCATGTTATTCTGACAAGTGATTCCACAACAAAAATCGCCTATGCAACCATTGCACATTTATCATTATTGATTTTCAATCCTATTTCCAATTCTGAATAGCCATTGAGACCAGGTTTGGCAATCGTTCCATGGCCTGATATCTGCAAACAGTCGCTTTGGAAATCTCAAATAAGTCGGCTACATCATTTAATGATAACCCATGTTTAACACGCCAGGTTTTCAAGTCTTCACCGCTGATTGGTTTAGGAAGTGACAGACCCTTAACAACACGGTGTTCTTCCACCAATTTATGCGGATAACAATAATAATGCGGTTTCAACTGCGGCATATTGAAAACAAGAATTTCACAATGAAACAAGGTGTCTTTGAAGCAATCTAATGGCAATGAGATAATTGAACTGATTTCGTGTTGAATTAACCGTTTCCAGCGTTCTGATTTCTTGCGCTGATTAAGTCGAAACCCCATCGGAGTTATAAGGAAGACAGGAACATCTGAACCACATAGTTCAAAAATGTGTTTCAAAAATCTAAATGAACCGAGTTCACGCCCAACACCAAGATTGAAGGGAGGGTTACATAATACCAGGTCACAATTGATGACGGCTTCTTCCATCAAAAAGTCAGAACCACGTTTAATCTCATATTCGACAATCTGGCTATTTTTATAAAAACGGGTCAGTCGACCATTGCCAGCACAGGGGTCCAAAATTACTTCGGGTTCACCTATATGCTTAATGACCAAGTCATGAATAAACCGAGACACCCAAATCGGAGTTTCTATATCTGAAGGCTTCGGTTTTTCGTGAACGTTATTAACGATAATATTGTACATATATTTCTTTTAGCTGTCTAATTTTGAGACAATAAAGCATATTTTTCAGACAATTTAAACACCTGTTCTCTAACAATAAGTCAGGTGCTAAAACATCACCAAATCGGAATAATTATTATTCAGCAGCACCCTTCAGTTTCGGCATATGGAATGACGGAATGCCCTTTTGAACCTCGGCAATAAGTTCAGCTTCAGCATTCCAGAAAATCAATGCTGATGGAAATGGCGCTGAATTAGTTTGTGACCCAAATTTTAAGCGGCCTTGTAAGAACAGGATATCGGCTTTCCCAGCACAGTTATTATTCCACCAGCGCGTATCAGTCCTAGCTGGTACCAATCCGATGACAGTTCTTGCCTGACCGGTTCCACAACTTTCCATGGCTTTCTTTGTCCATGATGAGACATCTGAATATGGTGGGTTCATGAATACAACACCATGCCATGGCAGAGACAACCCATCATTCTTCTGCGTGTAATATTTACGGGCCTTAACAGGTGCCTTTTCAGCATTCCTCGTGGGTGAACATGGGTCTAGGTCAAAGACACCGCCAAGGGCATCATAGAAAATAGTCAGCACATTTTTTGGAGTGTACCATTCATCCGATGTCGAACTGTTTGCAGCATTTTCGATAAAGCGTTTGCGTTCATGAACCGGGGTCAATTTAACTTTGAGCCCTAGCGCATCAAAAACAGCTGACAATGTATCAACACGGCCAATACATTGCTTCTCCAGCTTATCGATGGTTTGACGGGTAACGCCTACTTGTTCACCTAATGTCGTTTGGCTTAGCTTTTGCCGTTTACGCAATGTTTCAACTTGTTTGCCAATGTTATCGCCACCTGGCAAACCACGAGCTGCACACTGTAGGCCAAGCGCATCCATCACCTTCAACAGGTTTTGCAGATTGCCTTTACCAAGGTGCAGGGAACGAATGGTATTTCGGGTTAGCTTTGTTAATCTGGCTAACTCGGTTTGGGTGATGCTGCGGGAACTAGTGTGATGAAGGAAGTTGGTAAATAGGGACATTTTATGTATATATTTTTAAGCAAATTAGCATACTAAATACCGAAGAATGCTCAAAAATACTAACACTATATAAAATAGCCCCTCTCATTTGAAAGAATGTCCACTGTATGCCCAATAGCAGAAGGGATTTGAGCTGACCTTTTAAGACTGGGTTTGACCCATCTCAGACATTTACTAATAAAAAAACACCCTTGCTCATAATCTGAACAAGGGTGTTAAACCTGGAACTACTAAGGACAGAAAAGATGGTATTTTACCCTAACCGCTTTGTCGCCAGTTCAATACGATCCTGACCCCAGAAAATTTCGCCATCGATAACCAGGGAAGGTGAACCGAAGACACCTGCTTCGATGGCTTCTTGTGAGCTGACAGTGAACTTTTCTTGTGCGGCTTCAGTTGATGCCGCTTCTGCCAACGCTTTGCCATCACAAGCCAGATCGTCTGCAATTTTAATCAGGGTACCTTCGTCAGCAATATTTTGTTCATCAACCCAAACAGCTTTTAAAACAGCCATGGCAAATGGCGCCACATCCAAGCCTTGATCTTGGGCTTCAATCAACATGGCACTCGCAAGATTTGATGGGGCCGGAAAATGTTTTGGTTGGAGGTTCATTGGCAATCCCAGTTCCTTGCTCCACCGTTCCAATTCTAACAAACGATAGGCTTGCAGAGAGGCATGGCGTTGCCCTGGTGGTTTGGTTCCAATCTCACCAAAGATGGTGCCGATATCAAAGGGCTTATAGATGATATTCACGTCTTCGCGTTTCCCCAATTCAATAATACGGGGCTGAGCGAGATAAGTGTATGGTGAGATCAAAGAATGATAGTAAAGCACAGTCTTGGTCATATTGATTTCCTCAGAAAATACAAAAACTGGATTAGAAGAGCGGCATGCCGGACAGGTATGGATGGGCGAAGATAAGGCCGGCGCAGACAGCAACAGCAATCACCAATAAACGGATTTCTGCTAACCAGCTGCCTATTTCAGGCTTTTGCCAACCCCCTTCACGGCGATTGGTGCCAATAATTGAAATGACGGCCCACAACAACAAACCACCAAACAAAATCAGGGAGTTTTCGTCACCATTCACCAGCAAATGCGCCGTTGCCCAGACCACAACGCCAGCAAGCATCGGGTTGCGAATAAACTGACGAATACGGCTTTTCCCCATGGCTGTGCCAAACAAAACCACTGCAAAGAAAATCATCAGCATGGCAAGATGCCTAGCCCAGAACGGTAGTTCATAGACATAAGCAGGGTCATGTTGTTGCCATCCCCAGCTAATAAGCCCCAATGAGGCTAATACAGGGATACTGAACAGACCTTTGTATGGAATAAGGCCAATATAATTGACCAGAGAGGCACGTTGATTTGGTGCATAAACCGGGAACAGGTGGATCAGTGTCCAGAGCACGACACCCAAAGCAAGTATTGTCATTTTATTTCCTATTAAATCTTATCTTGTGTGCGAAGCTGGAAATCAGATGCATCATGTCGTTCATGGAGTTGATCTGATGAGTCTCCCCATACACGGTTTACCTTGCGCCCGCGTTGAACAGCTGGACGTTGCCAAATCTCTTCTGCCCATCGACAGACATTTTCATAAGATTTGACCTGCAAAAATTCCCCTGCCCCATAAAGGGAGCCTCGGACCAGATTGCCGTACCATGCCCAGGCGGCAATATCGGCAATGCTGTATTCATCACCGGCCAGATAAGCTTTCTTCGCTAGTTCTCTATCAAGTACATCTAACTGGCGTTTAGTCTCCATGGCATAGCGATCAATGGCATATTCGATCCGTGTCGGCGCATAGTGATAAAAGTGACCAAAACCACCGCCCAGAAACGGTGCCGAACCATGAGACCAGAACAGCCAGTTCATGACTTCCGTTCGTTTTGCCAGATTTGTTGGCAAGAAGTGGCCGAATTTTTCAGCCAAATACAACAGGATCGAACTTGTTTCAAAGACACGAAGTCCATCCTCCGCATCATAAAGTGCTGGAATTTTAGAATTTGGATTTAAGTCTACAAACCCCGAAGAGAACTGGTCACCTTCTGCGATATCAATCAAGAAGGCGTCATATTCAGCTTCAGAGACACCTAGTTCCAATAGTTCTTCCAGCAGAATGGTGACTTTTTGACCATTCGGTGTGCCATAGGAATAAAGCTGTAAATTGTGCTTACCTTCTGGCAATTCTTTTACATGGGTTGCCCCGGCGATGGGACGATTGATTTTCGCCCACTTACCGCCGTTTTCGCTATCCCAATGCCAAACTTTTGGAGGCACATATTCCATATTCATCCTGATCTCCTAGCTTTTCACATAGGCCAACAAGCGTGGCTTAATGATAGTTGTCATGATCAGCGCCATTATCAAGCCGTATGGGAATGCGGTAATAAAGGCATTGATGACACCTGCGCGATAATCTGCCCAGACCTCCAAACCAACCGCATTAAAAGATGTCAGAAGGGCCATAATGGACTGCATCACGATAGAAGCAATCACACCAACTATGATGGCTTGGGGTAGCGGTCTCATATTTGGGAATGCACGTGCAATTATTTTAGAAAAAATGCCGATCAATACGATGGCGATCGGCATCATCACTGTCATCGCCATGCCAAAGGACTGGCCCCATTTTGCTAAGAAGGCATCGGAGAAACCCAGGTTAGCCCAGGTCATAATTCCCGTTAGAGTTCCTGCAATTGTTGCCATTACACTCAGGACAACGATCACCTTTTTATAAACAGGTATTTTCTTCTCAGTTTGTGTAATCTGATCAGCTGTCATTGTACTTTCCATTACTGTCTCTTCCTTCTTAAGCAACTGTTACGTTCTTACGGTGCAGGTAAATATTCATACCTGCCAAAGCCATAATGACGATTGTCAGTACAGGTGGTTTTGAGCCAAACGGCAGAACTTCAGCTTGGACATTCGGGTGCAGATGGACATAAACGGCGACAACCATGATCCCTACGATGCCGAGGTTTGCGAGATAGAATGCTTTCTCTTTCAGATCTGGCAAAATACGTGCACCAAAGATCAATAAAGCGAGTAACAAAGCACCTGTAGACATTTCACCCAACTGTCCGGCCCACTTCATCAAGATTGGAAACGGCAGTTCACTCTGTGCAATCTGTGAAGCAAACATTGTTGTAAATGGGTCAAAGAATTTCACAGATCCACCCATCAGGATGAAACCACCTAGAAATCCAGTTAGGATTTTCTCTGCTTTTTGTGTACCTGTTCCTTTCGTACGGCGAACCAACAGGTATCCGGCAGCTGTGATCAGAAGAAGAATTCCAATCAAGATATATTCATTTGCATGTGAGCCCATCTTCTTTCTCCTTCTTTGAATTAAGCCACTTGGGTTTGAGCGATTGACCAGGCATTGACGGCATAAGCCTTATCAATTTCGATGCTGGTCAAATGGTCAGTGTAGTTTGAGATCACCTTGAAAGCTGTACCGAGGACAATTTCCAGGATGGTTTCTTTTGTGTATCCCACACTTAAAAAAGCATTGATCTGCTCTTCAGTCGGGTTGCCCCGCGTTTGGTGAATCGCAACAGAAAAAGTGCGCAAAGCTTCCAGTCTCACATCATTGATTGGCCGATCTGTGCGAAGAGCTTCAATGACATCTGTCGGAACATCGGCCATTTGAGAGACTGATGTGTGAGCAGCCATACAGTAACCGCATTCATTTAAGCGGCTATTGGTCAACATGATGACCTGACGTTCTTCTTCGTTTAAACAGGTTTTATTCATAATACCTGCCAACGTGACGTAGGCCTCTAGCAATGCAGGAGATTCCGCCATATTGCCAAGCAGATTTGGAACGTATCCATATTTGCTTTTTGCTTTAGCTAAAATGGATTGAGAACCAGCTGGTGCCGTTTCTATTGAGTATGTTGTGAATTCAGCCATGAGCACTGTCCTTTAAAGCCGACACTTATTAATGTTTAAACCGATTGGTATAAACCATATATTTTACTAAACCAATTGGTCAAGACTAAAAAGAAATTGAATCTTGTGGAAGAACAATTGTCCTTATTTTTCATAGATATATGGTTTAAATTTTTTCTACACTGATCATAATAAATTGACTGCGTTTAGAACGATTGGTATAAAATGGAAACGACTCCACCGCTAACAAGAGACTGCACACATGCCTTGGGAAAAATCATTTGATGTAGATGAAGCACTAGATCGTGCCGCCAATGTATTTTGGATGAAAGGCTTTGAAGCCACCTCTATGTCCGACCTTATCAAGGGCATGGGCATTAACAAAGGCAGCCTCTACAATGCCTTTGGCAGTAAGAAGGAGTTGTTCAAGCGAGTCCTGATAAAATTTGAAGAAGACCATCAGAAACCGGCACTTCAACAATTAAGGGATATTGATGACCCCATTAAATCCATCTCAACCCTTTACGATTGGGTGATTGCCCAAAGCATGGCGGATAAAGAAAAGAAGGGTAATCTGATCATCAACACCGCCCTTGAGATGCCCAACCATGATGAAGATATTCGTGAAATTGTAAAATCTGCTATCAATCGGCTGGAGCGTTTCTTCAGAGAAATGGTGGACCTTGGCAAGGAACGAGGCTCAATCCCGGATCATATTGATCCAGATGAAGCAGCCAAGTCTCTTGTATCTTTAACAGTAGGCGTCAGGGTTTTGGCACGTGGTGCATATGACACGAACGGCCTGCTCGCAATCAAAAACAACGCCTTGCGTCTTATTGGTAACTAAGTAAGCCAATTTGCCGATTGAGCAAAATGGATAAATCGCTCACCGCCAGGATTAATCTGCCCCTCTCGCCAATAAAGGCCGACACGTCGATGGAAACCTTCATCAGCAATATCTACATAAGGAATGCTGGTTCGACATAGGCTTTTCGGGAAAATCCCGAGCCCCATGCCTTTTGACACCATCTCAAGTGCACGGTGGTCCTGATTGGTACGATAGGTGACATCTGGTAAGACTTGATAGTCTTCCAATACTCGCTGAAAGACGGCACGACTTTCACAATGAGTTCGTGCAATAAATGGTTCATCGGCCAGTGCATCAATGGAAATGGATTTTTCTTTAATAAAACGATGATTTGGTGGCAAAGCGACCACATAATCCTCTTCATATAAAGCTGCGTGCATAAAGCGTTCCGACAGGTCATGAAAGTCAGAATGAATTGTTAAAATCAGATCAAGCCTGCCCTGCTCCAGACTTTCTGCAATCTTATTCCCATCTCCTTCAAATATGCGCATATGAACATTCAGGTTCTGCTCTTTAAAGGTTTCAAATAATTTAGAGACCTGTCCAACCGGGATGGTATCCAACACACCAATGCGCAAAGCTTCTTTTTCAGAAACATTCTGCAGGTCCTTAATGACTGTATCGCATTCCTGAAGAATCTTACGCGCACTCAGCAAAAGGCGCTTGCCTTCAGAGGTCAGTGTGGCTTTGCGTTTATTTCGTATGAATAAACTCACACCCAGCTCATTTTCCAATTTCTGGATCGCATTGGACAAAGCAGGCTGCGTCACCAAAGAGCGTTGTGCGCCTCGCGAAAAACTTTCGGTTTCAGCCACCGCAACAAATTGTTCTAACTGGCGAATATTCATATCTATAACTTTTGTGAATACGTTAGATAATTATTATAAATTATACTTTACACACTATCAAGCGCATACTCTTAGACAGATTTCAAAAAGGTCAGATATGTCTAAGAAGAAAGTTGCCCTTATCATTGGGGCTGGTGATTGCTTGGGAAGCGCCATTGCCCGAAAGTTTGCCCAAAATGGCTATCATATTGTTGCGACCCGTCGGCGTGGTGATCTCGACAACCTTGTTACAGAAATTAAAAATGCTGGCGGTGTCGGCGAAGGCCGCCATTCGGACGCCCGCGATGAAGATGAAGTACGCAACCTCATTGCAGATATTGAAGATAACATTGGCCCGATAGGTGCCTGCGTTTTCAATGTCGGCGGTAACGTCAGCTTCCCTCTGCAAGAAACGACAACACGCGTTTATCGTAAAGTTTGGGAAATGTGCGCCCTTGCGGGTTTTCTGATGGGGCGTGAAGTTATCACACCCATGTTGAAACGCGGACAAGGCACCATCATTTTTACAGGAGCGACAGCAAGCTTGAGAGGCGCAAGTGGCTATTCTGCTTTTGCCGGCGGCAAACACGCCCTTCGCGCACTGGCAGAAAGCATGGCGCGTGAGTTTGGGCCACAAGGCATTCACATCGCCCATGTTGTCGTTGACGGCCTTATTGATAACCCAAACACCAAAGACCTCTTTCCTGACCTTTTCAATCAGAAACCCGTTGATGGGATTATTAACCCTGATGACCTAGCTGACATCTATTGGGATCTCCATAAACAAAAACGTACCGCATGGACCTTTGAAGTCGATGCCCGCCCTTATAGCGAAACCTTTTAAACACAAGGAAACACCATGACTAAATCTTTGGATTTTTATTTTGATTTCACTTCCCCCTATGGCTTTCTTGCCAGCCAAACCATTGAAGATTTAGCCAAGACCATCAATCAAGAGATTAATTGGCGTCCGTTCCTTATTGGTGCCGTTTATAAAGAATTTGGCGGCGCACCTTTGAACAACCCGATGAAGTTTGATTATTTCAAAGCAGATTTGGACCGCTCTGCAAAGCTGTTGGGGCTAAATGGTTTCACATGGCCAGATAACTTCCCTGGAAGTCCGATCCCGGCTTCACGTGCATTTTATTGGATTAAAGCTCAAGACACAGAAAAAGCCGCGATTTTTGCCAAAGAGATCTATCGTGCCTATTGGCTGGATGGGTGCGATACTTCTGATCCATCCCATGTCGTTAAAGTTGCTGGTGCACTTGGTTTTAGCGAAGAAGATGTTATGGCTGGCGCTCAAGATGAAGATGTTAAAAACCGTCTTCGTCTGGAAACTGAAGCCGCCATCAAACTGGGGGTTTTTGGTTCACCTTTTATCATCATTGATGGTGAGAAGTTCTGGGGCAATGACCGTTTTGATCAGATCATAAAGCTGTACGGATAAAACATTCATGGCACAAAACCACCCCTCAATGAAACTCATCCTGTTAGGCGGCTTTCTTGCTCTCATCGTTTCGATGGGCTTAGGACGCTTCTTTTACACACCTATGCTGCCTTTGATGCAAGATGGCATGAGCTTCTCAGATGCTACGGGCGGCTGGATCGCGGGTATCAATTTATTGGGGTATTCATTGGGGGCCATTTGGGTGTCGATGGTCAAAACACCTTCCATACGCTGGTGGCTCAATATTGCTGGGCTTTTCCTCTGTACGGGAGGTACATTTTTATCCGGCGCTTTCGACAATGAAATAGCCTTAACAATTGTCCGTTTTTTCACTGGGCTTGGCAGTGCATTTGTTATGATCCTATCCTTGGCTTTTGCCATTGAAGGCTTGGACGAGCAACAACGCATTCGAGCTTCAGGAATTGTTATTGCCGGTGTAGGAATAGGCCTTGCTTTAAGTGGTGGTCTTACTCTTATTTTAAAAACAACACTGAGCTGGCAATCACTTTGGTATCTTGGTGGCTTCATTTGCCTGCTCATGACGATATGTGCCATCCTGTGGCTTCCTCGCCCCGCAGAAAACCATATATCAAACAATCATCAAACCTCTACAGCTTGGTGGAAAAACAAACCATTTGTTTTATTTTTCACAGCATATTTCTTTGGGGGTGCAGGTTATTCGGTTAGCGCCACATTTCTTGTCGATCTCATACAAGGAGCGAGTGACCTTTCATGGCTAGGCGACAGTGCATGGATTATTGTAGGGCTTGCAGCTGCACCGTCATCCTGGTTGTGGGGTCGGGCTGCAGCACGTTTTGGCGGGCACAAAACATTAATGACTGCGTATGTGCTGCTTGGGCTTGGTGTTATTTTACCCGTCTTTTCAGCTGAACTGTTGTTTGTATTTCTCAGCGCTTTCCTCTTTGGAGCGACTTTCTCCAGCGTAGTAGGGATGAGTATGACTGTGGGAAGCCATATGATCCCGCATGCCAGTACACAAACCATGGGCGTTCTCACCATCGCTTTCGGACTTGGACAAATGATCAGTCCGATTATTGCAGGGGAAAGTACCCGAATATTAGGCGGATATGACGGTGCGTTGTTAATGGCCGGTGCGGCTTGTGCGTTGGGGTTAATTTTTACAGTTATGTCTTATGCATCATTAAACAGACAAAAAAAGGCAATCACTTAAACGCGAAGCCTTTCAAACTCAGCCGCCATATCTTCAGCCAAAGCTTTGACTTCTTCTGTAGCAGTCCCCAGATGGCGTTCCATTCGGATCGCCATGATATTGGCCTGATAACGCCGTGCCAAGCGATGCGCATCAGCATCTTTTGATAATTCACCTTCCTCTTTTGCTTTTTCAAACAAAGTGGTGAATTCATCAACCATGGTTGAAAGATGTGATTTTGCACGATCTGCAATATGTGGGTCAGTTGACTTTGTATCAACCAAAGTCTTCAGCAACATGCAGGTCTGTGCCTGTTCATGAGTTTCTGGCAAATCTGCAAAAGCTGTAAACTGGCTGACCAAACCTGTTAAAGGGGAAGAAGATTCATCTACAGAAGATAAAAACAAGGAACGCGTACTTTCAAAGTAGCGATCCAAGGCTTCCAGAAACAACCCTTCCTTACTGCCAAATGCCGCATAAATACTGCCGGGTTTCATCTTTAATGCCGCTTCAATATCTTTTAATGAAGCCGCATGATAACCCTTCTCCCAAAACAAGGTCATGGCAGAATTCAGTGCAGTATCGCGATCATATGGCTGGGCTCTAGACATAGGAGATAAATAAGAAAATCGTTTGCAATTGTCCACTCTTATCCTTGTGAGCTTCGCATCTCAGCAAGCTGTTTCAGGATACTTGTGTAATTCTCAACACCCTGGGCACCTGTCACAAGATGTTTATGATCAAAGACTATTGAAGGAACACCGCCAATACCTTGTTGAAGCCAGAAATCTTCACGACGGCGCACCTCTTCAGCAAACCTCTGTTCTTCCAAAACGCCAAGGGCTTCCTCTTTGTCAAGGCCAACACTGGAAGCAACATCTGCCAGCACATCATTGCCAGACAAGTCTACTCGATCTGTGAAATGCGCAGAAAACAAGGCCTGTTTTAATTCATGCGTTTTGCCAAATGCCTCAGCCCAGTGTAAGAGCTGATGCACCTTGAAGGTATTATGCATGCGCATATCTTCAGCAAATTTAAACTTAAAGCCAACATCCGCACCAATAGCTGTGATGTTCTCACGTGCCTTTTCTGATTGTTTAGCAGTCGTTCCGTATTTTTCAGCAACATGTTCACGCAGGTTCTGACCTTCAGGCCCCATTTGCGGATTTAACTCAAAGGGGTGCCATTGGATTTCATAGTCTGTTTGCGTGTTCTTCAATGCCTGTAACAATTGGCGATACCCAATAACGCACCAGGGACAGACCACGTCAGAAACAATATCTATTTTTAAAGGTTCTGGATTGCTCATTTTACATTCTCTACGTTAAAGGGGTGAAAGGGGCACGAAGCCCCTGACAGCAATTTTACTCAGCAGCTTGAGCGGGTGCTTTTTCCCAGGCAAACTTTTCAAATGCTTTATCAACAGGCGTATCTGCCAGATGATTGATATAGTTTGACATAACTTTTTGGGAAAGCCCCAGAACAACTTCCAGAACCTGGCGCTGTGTATAGCCTGCATCCAAGAAAGCCTGAACTTTGTCTTTACCAACATTGCCGCGTTCGCGCACAACGCTCAGTGTGAATTCACGCAGTGCGTCCAATTTCGTTGTTGGCAAGGGTGTTTCATTGCGCAAAGCCTCTGTAATTGCATTATCGACCTTCATCATATGTGCAATACCTGTGTGAGCAGGTACGCAGTAATGGCATTCGTGTTCCACGTTGATGGTCTGCCACACAACAGTCAGCTCTTCCTCATTAAAGCTGGAATTCACAAAGTCCTCATGCAGGATATTATAGGCGTGATAAACGGTCGGCGCTTCCGCCATGACAGAGTGAATGCCGGGCAACATGCCAAAACGCTTTTGCGCTTCAACCAGCATCGGCTTGCTTTCTTCTGGTGCTGTCTCTTCTGTGTGCAGTGTAAATTCAGTCATCAGTCTCTCCTGATTCATAGGGGTAATCAAAACTTGGACAAACGCATCATTTGCATTTGAGTGATTACTCAATATGCTAATTTGAGCAATTGCTCAATACTTAATTTGAGTGATTACTCAAATTCGATCACAGCAGAAGACATCAAATACAGACAACAAGCTGATTTTGTTACAAAAATGAGATTGAATTTTTTCTCAAGAAAATAGTGAAGTACGGACCAAACCCGTCAATGTATCGATGACTTTCTTGTTTGAGCTGGTCGATTTATGAGTATAAAGCGCAATTTCGAGATTCGGTAATTGAGGAAGGAATGTCAGTTCCGTAGCCTCTCTCAAACCTTCACTTAATTGATCTCGCGTTCTTGCCGTTACACCGAACCCGGCCCGTGTAGCAGCAAAGACGCCTTGTAGGCTTGGGCTCACGGAACTCAGGTGCCAAGGCAGGCCAGCCTGGTTGAGGTAATCAAGGGTCAGATCACGCACAATGCAAGGCTCATGGAACAGAACCAACGGCAAAGAGCTTTCCGTTGGAAGATGGAAATCTTCCGCACAGATCCAGACCAGCGGTGCCTTAAAGATGGTTTCACCACCATTATCTGCCTTTGGGTCTTTACCCGCGATGGCAATATCCAATTTCCCCTCTTCAAAGGCTTTATGGATGTTCCGGTTCATATCCACATTCAGGTCAATCTGAATGTTTGGATTCCTCTCTTTAAAAGACTTGAGAAGGCTTAACAGTTTTGTTTCTGCAAAATCCTGTGTCGTCCCGATCCGAACGCGCCCCTTTGCACTCAGCTGATCACATTCAGAAAGAAGCACATCATTGATGGAGAGCATTTTGCGGGCTTGTTCTAAAAAACGATAGCCAGCATCTGTGATGGTTTTCCCTCTGCCTTGAGAATTAAATAAAGAAATATGGACGTTTTCTTCCAATTTCTTCATCTGCAAACTAACTGTTGGAGCTGACAAATCCAAAACTTCCGCAGCCTGGGCAAAGCTTCCTTGTTCAGCCACGGCAACAAAGGTTCTGAGCTGAGTTAGGTCCAAATGTTCCATTACGACACCACATTAAATAGATTAATATCTTTAATGTTTATTTTACATACATTGCATTTATTAATCAATTAATTTCCCGTAATCTCTTAAACACAGTCGAAATTCAATGGAGAAACAAACTCATGGCACGCGATACAATTCTGTTTGATATCAACGAAACAGTTTTAGACCTGTCTTCTCTAAAGCCAAAATTTGAAACAGCCTTTGGTGACGGTTCAGTTATCTCAACCTGGTTTGCATCATTGCTCCACACCTCTACAGTTTGTTCCCTGACAAATGTTGAAACTGGTTTCGCTGCCCTTGCTGGTATAGCACTAGACAACATCGCCGCGCGCCGTGGTATGACATTAAGTGAAGAACAGCGAAGCGACATTTTAGGTGGTTTTGCCAGCCTGCAACCCCATGACGATATTATCCCGGCTCTATCTGCATTGCGCTCTAAAGGGTATCGAACGGTTGCCTTTTCAAATTCCTCCAAGGACCTGATCACCAACCAGATCAAGAATGCAGGCCTAAATGATTACTTTGATCGCATTATTTCCATTGAAGAAACCGGCAGCTTCAAACCTGATGCAAAAGTCTATGTATATGGCGCTGCCAAGCTGGGGCGCGCAGTTGAAGACCTGCGTCTGGTTGCCACACATGACTGGGACACTCATGGCGCGATGAATGCCGGCCTGCAAGCTGGATACATCGATCGCACTGGCGCAGCCTATCACCCGCTGTTTAGACGTCCTGATGTCTATGGAACAGACATGCGCGATATTGTGCAACAAATCATGCAAGAAGACGGGCTGATCAAAGAAGCCGTTTAAAAGAACAGAGGTCAAAATAAACCATGTCAAATGTCAGCGAAATCACCCGAGAGATGGGAACCAATCATAAGGATTTCTTGCGTCTCCTGCCTCGTTCAATCCCGGATGCCACAATCAATTGGCAGGGTAATGAGCAGACTGGCGCAAAAGTAAATATTGAAAACGCTCCATTGGGTCGGATTGACATTGACCTGTCTAAAGTTGGTGAACGCCGTATCGCTTTGCTAGCTCTTCCAGTAACTCATGTTACCTTCCGCTTTTACGATGTGGACCAAGATTCTGCCCAAAAAGAATACGACCGCATGGCAAAATATTTCCAGAGAGGCGGCGGTTGATCTTGTGGTTTTGACGTCTGAGATTGGCT
>NZ_FLYE01000012.1:300000-375254 GCF_900093605.1 Candidatus Terasakiella magnetica | reverse complement strand
AATCCAAACGGGCCTACTCAGGCCAATGAACGATGTAGTCTTCCAGATCGCCATCCACATTGTCTTCAGAGATAAATTTCCCCACAACGGACTTTCCGGCCTTGACCGCACTTTGTGGGTCACCGCTTAGCAAAGGGTGCCACTCAGGCAGGTCTTTACCATCGCGCAACAGGCGATAGGCACAAGTTGAGGGTAACCAATGGAGATTCTCTAAATTGCGGGGTAAAAGTTCCACACAATCAGGCACCAAGAAGGTGCGCATTTGATATTGCGTGCAGCGACATGTCTCCACATCCATTAAGCGACACGCCACATTGGTGTAGCAAACTTCGCCTGTGTCTTCATCTTCAAGCTTATGCAGGCAGCATTTACCACAGCTGTCACAAAGCGATTCCCATTCTTCAAGGGACATGTCAGACAGTTTTTTACTTTTCCAGAAAGGTTGCTCGCTCATTCTTCTTACTCTTTAACAATGAAAAGGGGCGAAACCGCAAATCGCGGACGCCCCTGTCTCACATTATATCGAAACAAGATTACTTGTTCAATTTTTCGTCATGCTCACGGATAAATTCCGCAATCATCGGCTTGATCTCGGTGCGCCAGCGGCGACCGTTGAAAATACCGTAGTGACCCACATTGGGGTGCAAAACATGCTTTTGTTTATCTTTAGCCAAGTTTGAACAGATATCATGGGCTGCCTGCGTCTGGCCTCTGCCTGTGATATCGTCTTTCTCGCCTTCAATGGTAAAGAGCGCCGTTTTCTTAATGGCAGACGGATGTACTTTGCGATCACGCCATGTCATTTCGTCGCGCGGCAACGCATGTTCCATAAAGACGGTTTCAAGTGTTTGCAGGTAAAACTCTGCAGGTAGATCCATCACTGAGAGATATTCGTCATAAAAATCATGATGTTCTTCAGCCGAATCGCCATCACCTTCAACAAGGTGGTTATAAAGATTCAAGTGAGCCCCAACGTGACGATCCAAGTTCATGGACATAAAGCCCGTGAGCTGCATAAAGCCCGGATATACATGACGCATAAAGCCCGGATAGTTTACAGGGACTTGCGCAATAACGCTTTGGCGGAACCAATCGATATCTTTTTCTTCAGCCAGTTGGTTTACTTCGGTTGGGCTCACACGTGTATCAATGGGGCCACCCATCAAAGTCATGGTCGTTGGTGCGCAATAATCTTCATCTTCAGACATCAAAGACACAGCGGCCAAAACAGGCACGGATGGCTGACATACCGCAATCACGTGGGTGTTTGGACCTAAGTGATGCAGGAAGTACATGATATATTCGATGAAATCATCCAGATTGAAATCACCATGTGACGTACAGACATCACGCGCGTTGATCCAATCGGTAATATAAACGTCATGGTCTGGCAAAAGGGCTTCAACCGTGCCGCGCAACAAAGTGGCATAGTGACCAGACATGGGTGAAACCACCAAGACCTTAGGGTCGTCATGTTTAGTATGGCGTTTAAAGTGGAGCAATTCACAGAACGGTTTGTGCAAAACGACTTCTTCATCAATAGCAACTTCATTGCCGTCAATTTCAGTATAATGCAGACCGAATTCCGGTTTGATATAGCGGCGGGTTACGCGCTCAAACA
Organism: Candidatus Terasakiella magnetica; assembly: GCF_900093605.1. Taxonomy (NCBI): domain Bacteria; kingdom Pseudomonadati; phylum Pseudomonadota; class Alphaproteobacteria; order Rhodospirillales; family Terasakiellaceae; genus Terasakiella; species Terasakiella magnetica. Next base: position 373,633 of record NZ_FLYE01000012.1, on the reverse strand, counting down.
AATGACAGCTTGCCGCGATGGCGCGGCCCATCGGTGTATAAGACACCGGCATAAACGGAGAACGAAAGACTTCTTCCATTTTTTCCGCAGCATGGCGAAGTGGAGACCACACAGAATGTTGGAATTCATAGAATTGATAAAGCATACGACCTCTGTTCCCTCTCAAGTAGGGGGTTTGTTCAATATAACGGCTGGTTTAGAATTTTACTAAAATCCAACCTTTGTTACAGCGAACATAGGATTAAAATATTTCAAACGTCAACCAATTTACGCACAAATAATACAAAAGTTGGCTGCATATGAAACTGCATACAGTGTCTATTTATAAGATAAAGAGAACATTGCGATGCACAAATTGTTTGTGCACTGCACAATAACATAACCGCGCGGCTAAAATCTAGATTTTTTTACAGGGAAGCTTATTAAATGTACTTTTATTAGGATCAAGCTAATGAGTCCGTTGACTTAAGGTCCCCAAACCCTTATACAGCGGGCTCGTTTACTTATGTTTTCAACTAATTTAACGGAGTTGACCCGTGAAACGCACGTATCAGCCCAGCAAGCTCGTTCGCAAACGCCGCCATGGTTTCCGTAGCCGTATGGCTACTGTTGCAGGCCGCCGCGTTCTTTCTGCTCGCCGCGCCAAAGGCCGCAAGCGCCTGTCTGCGTAAGTCTCTTACGCTTGACTTGCCCGTAAAGGATGGTTGGGTATGTCCCGTATTCCACGTCTCAAAAAACGACGTGAATTTCTTTCAGTCGCTTCGACTCGTAAGAAGTGGGTAACACCCGGCCTGATTTTACAAGTCCGCAAAAGGTCAAAGCCTCTTGTATCTATATATAAGAGTCTAAAACCTAATGCGATTTCGGAAGGGCAACCGGATATTCGGATCGGATTTACGGTCAGCAAAAAAGTCGGAAATGCCCCTGAGCGCAATCGCGCCAGACGGCGACTTCGGGCTGTTGCTGACCTTGTCTTGTTTAAAAAGGCCCGATCTGGTTTTGATCTGGTTTTAATCGGTCGCAAAGAAACGCTTACCCGTCCCTTTGCCCAATTGGAAAAAGATTTAAAAACCGCGCTCTGGAAAACGGGGGTTCATAATGAGGCCCCGCCACCAAAGCAAAAAACAAAGCACGAAAAGAGTCTGAAATGACCTTTTTGGCTTATATAGCAAAGGCAATTGTGCGTATTTACCAATATGGTATTTCGCCGATTCTGCCCGGGGCCTGTCGGTATAGCCCGACCTGTTCGCAATATGCTATCCAAGCCATTGAACGATTCGGTCCCTTTAAAGGGAGTTGGATGGGGGTCAAAAGAATCTTTCGCTGCAATCCGTGGGGGGGATCGGGTTTTGATCCTGTTCCACAAAAAAACGAATCGTCATCCTGTGGATGCGGCTCACATCATAGTTCTAAATAAGAAGCGACTTTTTGCCTAAAGACTAGTCATATATAAAAGGTCGTTTTTTTAATAATCAGGGGTTCCTTCGCGGAAATAAAGGCTGAAATGAACGACCAGAAAAATATGTTTTTAGCGATTGCTCTTTCAATCGTAATTCTTTTTGGCTCCCAACTGTTGTTCCCACCGGCTGAACAGCCGGTTCAACAAGAACAACAAACCGCGCAGGGTGGCTCAACACCACAAGCACCTGCAGCCAACCAAGACGCAGCTGATCAATCCTATGCACCGCAAATTCCAGGTGGCGCAGCCGAGGCAATGAAAAAAGCCATGGCGACGCGCTCACAAAAACTGGATGCTTCTGCGCGCATCAAGATCGAATCGCCACGCCTTGAGGGTTCCATCTCTATTCAAGGCGGTCGCATTGATGACCTGATCTTGAGCGATTACCGTGAAGAGTTAAGCGAAGACAGTGATAAAATCACACTGCTTAATCCAAAAGGTCTGCAATCTGCCTATTATGCAGAATTTGGCTGGTCTGCCCCAAATGTAAAAGTCCCAACGGCTGAGACAGTTTGGTCCACAGACAACACCGTGCTTAAAGCAGGTGGTTCTGTCAGCCTGAACTGGGATAACGGCGAAGGCTTGCTCTTTACCCGTAACATCGCCCTTGATGAAAATTACGCCTTTACCATTAACGATTCTGTTGCCAACGTAAGCAGCGCAGGCGTTGACCTTTACCCATATGGTCTGATCTCGCGCTCTGGTACACCACAAACAAGTGGCTTCTTCATTTTGCATGAAGGTCTGCTGGGTGTGTTTGACCATGTTCTTGAAGAAGTCGATTATGATGACCTTCAGGAAAAAGGCACACAGAAGGTTGACCCGGTTAAAGGTGGCTGGATCGGCATTACCGATAAATACTGGCTGACCGCACTGGTTCCTGACCAAAATGTCATGGTGAACCACCGTTTCAGCCATTACCGCAGCGATAATCTGGATAAATATCAAACAGATTACCTCGGCCCGAAACTCTCAGCGAGCCAAGGCCAGACAATCAATTTCAAAAGCACCTTTTTTGCCGGTGCCAAAGAACTTGATATGCTGACACATTATGAAGAAACAACAGGCGTTCAGGAATTTGATCTGGCGATCGATTTCGGCTGGTTCTTCTTCATCACCAAGCCGTTCTTCATCGCCATGTCTTGGCTCTACGGCATTTTGGGTAACTTTGGTCTGGCTATTTTGGCACTGACTGTTGGGGTGAAGATTTTGTTCTTCCCACTGGCCAACACGTCTTATCGCTCTATGGCGAAAATGAAAACGCTCGGTCCAAAGATCAAGCAACTGCAAAAACAGTTTGCCGATGACAAGCAGCGTATGAACCAGGAAATGATGGCGCTTTATAAACGCGAGAAAGCCAACCCGGCTTCTGGTTGTTTGCCAATTTTGCTGCAAATTCCTGTGTTCTTTGCCCTTTATAAAGTGTTGTTCGTTTCCATTGAAATGCGCCATGCGCCATTTTATGGCTGGATTCAGGATTTGTCCGCACCGGACCCGACCACTATCTTCAACCTGTTTGGTTTGATCCCATGGGACCCACCACAATTGTTGATGATCGGTGTATGGCCGTTGCTTATGGGTCTGTCCATGTTCATCCAGCAGAAACTGAACCCACAACCGACTGATCCGGTTCAGGCCAAGATGATGATGTTCTTACCTGTCGTCTTCACCTTCATGCTGGCAGCCTTCCCAGCCGGTCTTGTGATCTACTGGGTCTGGAACAACCTTCTTTCCATTGCTCAGCAATATGTGATTACAAAACGCATGGAAGCACAGAAGTAAATCAATATCATCCCCGCACTACTCGCGGGGATGATGCTTTTTAGGTTCCTCTCATGACTGATACCCAAGATTTTAGTGACGACGAAATTGAATTTGGTCGTTGGCTTTTCACACAAGAGACAGATTTCATGCTGGGTGCGGCCCATCTTGAACAGTTGCCTGATACAAAAGCCGTCGAGATTTGTTTTGCCGGACGTTCCAACGTGGGTAAATCCAGCCTAATCAATGCGCTTTGTGGGCGTCGTGATCTGGCACGCACCTCCTCCACACCCGGGCGCACGCAACAGCTCAACTTCTTTAACATCATCAATCGTCTGGTCTTTTGTGATCAGCCTGGCTATGGCTATGCCAAAGCCCCTGTGGGTGAAGTTAAAAAATGGCAGGATGTGGTCTTTTCTTATCTTCGTGGTCGCCCCCAGTTGCGCCGCGCCTTTGTTTTGATCGATGGTCGCCACGGTATTAAAAATACCGACCGCCCCGTCATGGAAATGATGGACACGGCGGCGATGTCTTATCAGATCATCGTGACCAAGGCTGATAAAGCCAAAAAGAAAGAGCTCGATAAACATATAAGCGATATTGAGAAAGAATTAGCTAAACATCCGGCTGCACATCCTGATATCCTTGTCACCAGTTCTGAAAAAGGAGCTGGCATTGCCGAAGTCCGTGCCACCATCGGGCGTTTGGTTAAAGAATTTGAAGTGTAGGAAGTAGACTGAACATGACGACCCTTGATAAGTCACCCATGACTGAAGAAGATTATCTTTCCCAAGCTGTTACCTTATCAGAAGCGCTTCCTTATATGCAGCGCTACGCCGGTGAAACCGTCGTGATCAAATATGGCGGGCATGCCATGGGTGACCCTGAGCTTGCGAAACTCTTTGCCAAGGATATCGTCCTGCTTAAACAAGTGGGCATCAATCCGGTTGTTGTCCACGGTGGTGGCCCGCAAATCGGCAATATGCTGAAACGTTTAGAAGTTGAAACCAACTTTATCGATGGTCTGCGCGTCACCGACCAAGCCACCATTGATGTGGCGGAAATGGTGCTTTCCGGTTCCATCAACAAATCCATCGTTGCCAATATCAATGCAGCTGGTGGGTTCGCTGTGGGCTTGAGCGGAAAAGACGGTAGCCTCATTCGCGCTAAAAAACTCCATCGCACCAAAAAAGACCCCGAATCGAATATCGAGAAAGTGCTCGATCTTGGTTTTGTCGGAGAGCCTGAGTTTGTCACACCTCATATTCTCGATACTTTCCTTGAATCCGATATCATTCCGGTTGTTGCCCCCATCGGTATGGGTGCCAATGGCGAGACCTTTAACATCAATGCTGATACAGCCGCAGGCGCAATTGCAGCGGCCATTGATGCCAAGCGTCTCTTGATGCTCACCGATATTGCAGGTGTTATGGATGGCGATAAAAACCTCATTCAGGAAATGAATGCGGTTGAAGCGCGCGCCATGATCGCAGATGGCACCATTTCTGGCGGTATGATCCCCAAGATTGAAACTTGCCTTGGCGCGGTTGAACAAACAGAAGAAACCCCCGGTGTTAATGCCGCTGTCATCATGGACGGGCGCGTGCCCCATGCGGTTTTGCTGGAGATCTTCACGGAACATGGTGCAGGCACCATGATCCGAGGCCTTAACGCATAAAGAATGTTGTCCTCGCTAATGCGGGGACTTCATCTATCTCTTTATATCGCCTGTGTTGCTTCAGCCAACCATGCAGCCTCATCCTCACCTAACATGGGGCTGAGTTCTTCGCGCACACGTGCGTGATACGCATTTAGCCAGTTGACCTCAGCCGAGCTTAACAAGCTGGCCTCAACCCCTTTTAAATCAAACGGGCAGAGGGTCAGGGGCTCAAATTCCAGCATTTCGCGCTCGCCCTTTTGTGAAGGCTGCACACAAATCAGGTTTTCCAAGCGAATGCCATATTCACCCGCCTTGTAATAACCCGGCTCATTTGAAATCACCATGCCCCCAAGCAAGGCTGTTTTGCTTGGCATTTTAGAAATACGCTGCGGGCCTTCATGGACATTTAAAAAACTGCCCACCCCATGGCCTGTGCCATGATCGTAATCCAACCCAGCTTGCCAAAGGGCATGACGGGCCAATACATCAAGTTGTGAGCCCGTGGTGCCTTTGGGAAAACGCGTGGCAGAAACCCCGATATGACCTTTAAGCACACGGGTATAACGGTCTTTCATCTCATCCGTTGGCGTGCCGCGCACAATGGTGCGGGTAATATCGGTGGTGCCATCGCGATATTGCGCCCCGCTATCCACCAGATAGAGGCCGTTTTCAGGCAAAGGGATTGAGCTTTCCTCACTCACGCGATAATGCACAATCGCGCCATTTTCGCCTGCACCGGAAATGGTGTTAAAGCTTAAATCATAAAAAAGCTCATCCTCACTGCGAATCGAATCGACCTTTTGGGAAACCGCCATTTCATGAACACCTTTGGAAAAAGGTTGCTTGGAAAGCCAGTATAAAAACCGAACCATAGCTGCGCCATCACGGCGGTGGGCATTGCGCATACCGTCAACTTCAACCGCGTTTTTGCACGCCTTTGGCAAGACGGTCAGGTCGTCACCTAAAACCACCTCGGCCTTAGCCTTTTTAAGGTGCTCATGTATCCATTTTGGTGCACTGGTACCATCAAGGCGCACCTTATGGCCTTTCAGACGATCAAGATGCTCCGCTAAATCCTGTGGATCATAGGTTTTTATATTATCGCCTAAATGGGTGCGGACCTCTTCCCCCACTTTGCGATGATCCATAAACAGGCACGCCGTTCCTTGTGAATGAACAAGGGCAAAACCAAGCCCGACGGGTGTACAGGGGATGTCACTGCCGCGAATATTAAACAGCCATGCAATGGAATCGGGCAAGCTTAACACCATGGCGTCTTGGCCCTCGCTGCGCAGTTTATCAGCAATGTCAGACAGCTTTTCCCCATGGCTTTGGCCTGCATAATCAAGGGAGTGGGGATAAATGGGATTAAGCGGTGGCTCGGGGCGATCCGCCCAAATGGCATCGATGAAATTATGCGGGGCTGCAACCAGTTTTGCCCCAACCTTTTCACATGCTTTTTTTAAGCGATGCAGGCTCGGGCCTGTATGTAGCCATGGGTCATAAGCAAGCTTCATACCCGCACCAAGCTCGCCTGCCAGCCATTCACTTGCAGGTTCATCTGCAACATGGCGATAGTCAAATGCGGCTTCATCAACTTCTTGGCTGACTTGCAAAGTGTAGCGCCCATCAATGAAAATGGCGGCCTTTTTTGCCAGCACAATGGCAAACCCTGCCGAGCCTGTAAAACCTGTAAGCCAAGCCAGACGCTCAGAACAAGGCGCAACATATTCGCCTTGGTGTTCATCACTGCGCGGTACGATAAAACCATCCATGCCAAAAATATTCATCTCACGGCGTAATGCAGACAGGCGCGCGGCACGTTCTTTCATTCTTATTCTTCCTTAACTCACTTAAAAACGATCCAGCAGACGATCAATATATTGTAATTCTTGCTCAGGGCGACTTTTTTGTCCGGCTCTGCGATATAATTCCTGCAAAATTTCACGAGATTGATGCATTTCACGCTCTGAAGGCACGACATTCTTGCCCCGTGTCTGGATCGGCCCGCTACGCCCGCGCCCAAGCGGGTCATGACCGGGCAGGGTTTGGGGCATGGGTTGCATGCCCATTTTACGCGCTAAGGATTGGGCAGAGTTTTTAAGCCCGTCTTCCAGTTTACTCAGCACCCGCATCTGGGCTTGGATGGATTCTTCATCAAGGCCGCGCTCTAGCGCTTTTTGAGACTGCAGCATATTTTTATCAGCCTCCATTAAGCCTTTGGGCATTTTAACCTCCATCTCGCGCATTTTTTTCATCTGGTCGCGCAAGATTTCAAGCAATCGTTCTTGTTCTAAAGCTTCTTCAATAGCCTGTTTGGTAGATTTTACCGATGGGCTTGCCAGATTACGGCTGCGTTGAAAGGTTTTATCGAGCAATTGCTGCTGGTCTTCTTTAAGTTGACGCAAATCTTCCAGAATTTTACGTGCTTTGGCGGCTTGCTTGGGATCGACCTTTTGCTGCATGGCAAGGCGCGACAGGACAGATTGAAACTGGTCCATCACCGCCTTTGCAGCTTTTACATTGCCTTGGCGCATCAACTCGCGCGCTTTATTAAGCATATCCATTAATTGGTCACGCCCGACCATATCGACTTGTTCATTATGTAGCGCTTCTTCAAAGCCTTTTAATTCCCCCGCTGAGTTCATCATTTGCTGTAAATAATGATCAAGGCTTTGGCGCATCTGTTCAAACAAGGCCTCCATTGCCGCTTTATCTTCTGATGATTGCAACAATTCCTGCATCTGGCGCGACATAAATTCAAGCTGGTTGCGCGCACTGCCGCTTGCCCCTTCTTCCAGATGAACCGCTGTTTCCCATAAAATAGCCTGAACCCGCACAATTTCCTCTGGGGGTGTTTCCTCATGTAAACGGTCTGAGGCAACCTTTAAGGCGATATAAACTGCCACCGAATCGCTAAATTCTTCTGGAGCTTCTAACAAGCGGCCTAACCACAAGCGGCTAAACAGGCGATCTTCTGGGCTTGCCTTATAAAGCTGCTTGCGAATCGAAACCAAACGTATGGCCACCGGATGGGTGAATTTGCGCTCAGGCAAGATCGCTTCAAGGGCTTGTCCGCGTGCAGACTGACCTAAATTATCGCGCACCATGGGGGTCATAATAACAGGCATTCCCGCCCAAGGGTGGCTGGCAAGATTTTCACTAAACAGCCCTTTGGCCTTGGTGCTATCAAGCTGGTTTGTGATCTTAATTTCTTCAGCGTTTTGAGCATTTTTCTGGCGCAAGATTAAACTGGCTTCAGTCAGGCCATAATCATCTCTGGCTTGAAAACCAATTTGCATATGACCGCGAAACCCTGTTTGTGGCTGACCTGTCAGCGCAATTTTTGGGGCTTGATCACCAATTAATTCAAGGGGCCAGTGATGAAGCGCATGGTCATTTCGAAGAACACTTATAACACTACCTTGGCTTAAGGTGGTTTCAAGGCTGAACACCCCTTTGCCAAGATTTTCAAACTCCTGCTCATAAGGGCCAAATTTCAGGCTGATGTTATCGCGCGTGGCCCCTGTTTCAAGGCGCAAGAGAATCTCACTATTTTGCGCAATTTTAATGGGAGAGGTCGTTTTTTTACTATCGCTTTTTGCTTCTAAATAAACAGAACCCAAATTTGTATGGGCAGGTTGGCTCACCCATGCCTGTAACTGCCAGTTTTCACTATCTTGCGCACCAAAGGCCGGAGCAAAGGCGCGTATAAACCGATCAGATGTATCAAAGCGGGCTTCAACCCCACCTAAAAAAAGAAGCAAAATCAAGCCTGCGCGCAAGGAATACGGATCACGCTTATAAAGATAAGACCGTGGCCAAGGCCGTTTGATCTCTTTTAAGGCCGCTGCCATACGGTCTTGGTGATATATCCATACCTGCATGGCAAACTTTGACTGATTGAGCGCTACGGGTTGGTCCAGCAAAGCCATAAGAGGCTGATTTTCAAGAGCATTATCACGCTCAAGGCGCACAAGGGCTTCTTTCTCGCTGGGCCAAACAAGGTCCTTCACGCCCAAAAAGGCCAAGCCCCCACAGCCCAACAGGGCCACGCCCAGAACAAGTACATGAAGTGAGGCATTTAAAAGGGGGAGAAGATCAAACAGGATGACAATCAACAAGCAGCTGATTGCGATCAAAAAAGGCCAGAGACGCGGCCAGAGCGCCTCCCATAACAAGACACAACGGGTCCAGAACACCAAATGCTGAAGTTGTCTCAGCATGGAGGGTTCAAATTCGACCTGTTGTTCCTGTTTGCTCATCAAGGGCCTATCACTGTTTTCTTATGATAAAGAGTAAACCGTGACGCCCTTGATGGCTATACAAGTCTTTGTGAAAAAAGGCCCTACGATTGCCAATCAGGCAGGCTTTCCATATCCATCTGTTCTTCAATCTCAATGCGGCGGCGAATAACGGCGAATTTATCGCCTTTCACCATCACTTCAGGAATAAGTGCGCGTGAGTTATAGGTATTTGACATGGTCGCGCCATAAGCACCCGATGTTCTAAAAGCGATGAGATCACCACTTTCAAGACGGGTGAGCTGACGGTCTTTGGCAAAAGTATCGCCTGTTTCACAAATCGGCCCAACAATATCGTAAGACTGCATATCATCCACATGTTCAGCCTCAACAAGCGGCACGATGGCGTGATAGGCATCATAAAGTGAAGGGCGCATTAGATCGTTCATGGCAGAATCGATAATGGCAAAGGTCTTGCTCGGTGCTTTTTTAACATAGATCACTTCACTGACCAAAAGCCCGGCATTCCCCGCAATCATACGGCCCGGCTCAAACTCGAACTCCACATTCAGATCACCAAGTTCTTCAACAACCAGTTTACCATATTCAATCGGCAGCGGGGTTTCGCGCTCATCATAAGGGATACCCAGACCACCGCCCAGATCAACACGGCTAACATCCAAGCCAAGGCCGCGTAGTTCGCCAACCATTTCTTTCATGCGGCGAAAAGCAGCGCGAAATGGCTCAAGGTCGGTTAATTGTGACCCGATGTGGCACGCCAGACCTTTTGGTGCCACGCCTGCCATATTGCTGGCACGTTGGTAAACTTCAACCGCGCGCGTCCAATCAATGCCGAATTTATTATCGCTTTTGCCTGTAGAAATTTTGGCATGAGTTTTGGCATCCACATCCGGGTTGACCCGCAACACAATGGGCATACGCACATCATGGGCCGCAGCAACCTCGCTTAACAGTTCAAGCTCTTCTTCTGATTCCACATTAATCTGGCGAATACCTGTTTGAACGGCAAATTCCAGCTCGCTTCGGCTTTTACCCACACCGGAATAAACGATCCGATCAGCAGGAACGCCTGCTTTCAGTGCACGTTTTAATTCACCAACAGAAACCACATCTGCACCTGCACCCAAATCCGCCAAGGTCTTGATAACTGCAATGTTGGAGTTGGCTTTCACGGCAAAACAGATGGTCGCATCAATGTCTTTAACCGCCTCGGCAAACACTTCATAGTGACGCTCAAGCGTGGCTTGGGAATAAACATAAAACGGTGTGCCGACTTCTTTGGCAATTTCGCTCAGCGCAACGTCTTCTGCAAAGAGGGCGCCGTTTTTATACTGAAAATGATCCATAATTTTCTTCTTTATTTACTGTTTGGAACAGGCAGAGGAGCTGGATAGCTACGCGGATATTGCGGATCAGCCCCTTCTGGTGCAACGGGCTGGTTTTTACGCCCACATGCACTAAGCGAGGAGGTAAAGGCAATAAACAAAACAAGCAGGAGAAGTTTACGCAGCATCATCTTGAGCCTCTCTTATAAAAAACGTTTGCGCGCATCTGCGGCTTGTTCGCGCACATTTACAGGGGCCGTGCCGCCATATGATGTGCGTGAGCCCACAGAAGCTTCAAGCGTTAGGACATCATAAACCGCATTGGTGATGCCCCCGTCCACGCTTTGCATTTCTGCCAAAGACAGGTCCGCCAGATCACAGCCCTTATCTTCAGCCAGTTTTACAATCGCACCTGTCACATGGTGGGCATTGCGAAACGGCATGCCCAGTTCACGCACCAGCCAGTCTGCCAGATCGGTTGCGGTGGTAAAGCCCCAACCCGCACTTTCGCGCATTGTCTCTTTATTCACCGTCATTTCAGCAATCATACCGGTCATCACCGCAACGCTCAGCTCAATAGTATCTGCTGCATCAAAGACAGGTTCTTTATCTTCTTGCATGTCTTTGGAATAAGCCAGTGGCAGCCCCTTCATAGAGATCATGAGGCTATTAAGATCCCCCACAACGCGCCCGATTTTAGAGCGGATCAGCTCTGCCGCATCGGGGTTTTTCTTTTGTGGCATGATGGAAGAGCCCGTTGAGAAACTATCAGACATACGCACAAAACCAAATTGCGCCGAAGACCAGATCACCAATTCTTCAGACAAGCGCGAAAGATGCACCGCACAGATGGATGCCGCAGACAGATATTCAAGGGCGAAATCACGATCAGACACCCCATCAAGGGAGTTTCGCATTGGCCCATCAAAACCCAATAATTCAGCCGTATGGTGGCGATCAATCGGATAAGGTGTGCCTGCAAGGGCAGCTGAGCCCAATGGCGATTCGTTTAAGCGCGCACGGGCATCGCGCACACGCGAGCGATCCCGCCCAACCATTTCAACATAGGCCAGCAGGTGGTGACCAAGAGAGACAGGCTGGGCTGCTTGGAGATGGGTAAAACCGGGCAGGATGGTATCAACTTGTTCTTCAGCGCGTTCAATCAAGGCTTGTTGTAAAACCTTTAAACCTTCATCAAGGCGGTCCATGGCATCGCGCACCCAAAGGCGAAAATCCGTTGCCACCTGATCATTGCGTGAACGCGCAGTATGAAGACGCCCAGCAGCATCGCCGATAAGTTCACGCAAACGGTTTTCCACATTCATATGGATATCTTCAAGGGCGGCGGAAAATTTAAATTCACCAGCTTCAATTTCGCTTAAGACCTTCTCAAGGCCCTCGGTTATGGCTTTGCCATCTTCTGCATTTAAGATGCCTTGTTTAACCAGCATGGCACAATGGGCTTTTGAGCCCGCAATATCTTGAGCATAAAAGCGTTTGTCAAAATCAATCGAAGCGTTGATTTTTTCCATAATTGCGCTCGGGCCACCGGAGAAGCGACCGCCCCACATTGTGTTTGTGTCTGAAGATTTAGTCATAACTAGCCATCAAAATTCGAAAAGAAAGAGTTGCCCCAATCTATGCGCTTTCGCCAATGGCTGCAAAGAAAAAGGCGAAATCAGAAATAAAAAAACCACTGGCATTTTCGACAGTGGTTTTCTTGGAGTTCTGTTCTGTAAAAATTAGTCAAACAGCGCGTCAATATCGGCCTGTGAAATACCACCGCCATGATCAGCTGGGCCATGGAGTTCTTCACCATGGGGCGAACGATTACCTTCTGCATCAAGAACCGCATCAGGATGATCAACCGTATCAAAGTTATCTTCACCCCAAATTTCCATCATACGCTCAACACGATCTTCAATGAACTTAAGGGTATTGACGACTTTGGTTGTACGCTGACCACATAAATCCTGGAAGTTACAGGCTTCAAACATACCAATGGTATTTTCCAAAATTTCGTCTGTGAGCTGGGTCACAAACTGGTCTGGTGAATGTTGGCGCAATTGTTGGGCCAAATCGTCGATTTTCTCAGCAGAGTTCAAAATTGTTTCTGTCGCACGCTCAGTTGCGCCAACAATTTGGTCCAGCTCATTGGTAACGACAGAGAATTTATCTTCCTCATTCATCCCCAAGGCTTTGATTTCGCGTTTTGTATCGTGAATACTGCGAGACAGGGCGCGCACCTCTGTGCGCAACAGGTTTACTTCATCAAGCTTGCCGTCTAATTCTTCTTGGGCTTCATCAAGCTCTTCACGACGTTCTTTGATTTTATCTCCACTGTGATGAGCTTCATCCAAGGCTTGCGCCGTGCGCATCATCATTTCGGATTTCAAAGCCTTGATTTCAAGCATCAAGTCTTCATTTGAAATACCGGATGGATCAACCGCGGTCGTGGCCACAGCCGCACCCGTTTTCGCTGCGACACGTTGTTTTAATTTACGTTCAGCGCTAAAAAGGCGTTTTGGAGCTCCCGACGTCATACTAATTCTCTCCTGTCTAAACCTTTATAATAGGTTTTTCATTCCCTGCGACCATATCTTGAAAGATACTATAGCGGATTTCTACCTAGCTTGGAAATTTATAAAATATCTGACCAATTGTCCCTATTTATTTGTCATATTTGTAAAAAAAACGTTATTTCGCCTGATATTTAACGCAAAGGGCGATCAAAAGTATAAAAACAGCATATGCAATTCTATTTTAACCCCTTTAAGTTTTGATTGGTTCCAAAACAGAAAAAACGGTGATAAGGTCGCGAGATATGCCAAAGGCATCATTTCATTTACAAAAAATAGGCTGATCATGTCCGTTGTTATCTATCACAACCCACGTTGCAGTAAATCGCGCCAGACCCTTCAACTGATTGAAGAAAAAGGTGTTGAGCCACAAATCGTCCAATATTTAGACACCCCACCAACTGTTGCAGAGCTTAAAGACATTATTTCTAAGCTTGGCATTACACCACGTGAACTTCTGCGCAAGAAAGAAGCCAAGGAATATGGCTTAAGTGACGATTCTCTCGATGATGATGCGGTGGTTGCCGGTATGGTTGCTAATCCACGCGCTATTGAGCGCCCCATTGTTGTCAAAGGCGATCAGGCCGTTTTGGGTCGCCCACCGGAAAATGTTCTGGACCTGCTCTAAGCAAGACAGAAATAGTTTAAGAAAAAAGGGAGCCATGAGAACTCCCTTTTTTTGTTTAGCCAACGTTCGGCAATTTAGATAAAGCTTCTTGTAATAAGGCTTCATCATAAGTCTTGTCTTCAAGCTTACCCTCAAAGAAATCCGTATAGGCCTGCATATCAAAATGACCATGCCCAGACAGGCAGAAGAGAATCGTGCGTTCTTCACCTTTTTCCTTGGCATCCAAGGCTTCCGCAATAGCCGCTTTTACCGCATGGCTGGATTCGGGTGCAGGAACGATGCCTTCAGCTTGTGCAAATTGAACAGCTGCTGAGAAACATTCCACCTGATTGTAAGAAACCGCATCCATAAGGCCGAGCTCTTTACAATGGCTGACCAATGGGGACATGCCGTGATAGCGCAAACCACCCGCATGAAAGCCCGGTGGCATGAAAGAAGCACCCAATGTGTGCATTTTTGTGAGAGGTGTAAGCTGGGCCGTATCACCAAAATCATAGGCAAAGGTGCCGCGTGTTAAGGTTGGACAGGCTGCGGGCTCAACCGCCACAATGCGGGTGTTTTTCCCTTCGCGCAAGTTGCGCCCAATATAAGGAAACGCAATCCCGCCAAAGTTGGAGCCACCACCAGCACAACCAATGACCACATCAGCATCCGCATCAGCCATTTCCATCTGTTCCATGGCTTCAATCCCAATGACGGTTTGATGAAGCAGAACGTGGTTCAGGACTGAGCCCAAAGCATATTTGGTGTCATCACGCTGCGCTGCCAGCTCAACCGCTTCTGAAATGGCAATCCCCAGAGAGCCTCGGTTCTCAGGGTCTTCTTCGAGGATTTTGCGACCCGCATTTGTTTCTGTGGAAGGTGACGCCACACAACGCGCACCATATGTTTCCATCAAGGCGCGACGATATGGTTTTTGTCCGTAAGACACTTTCACCATATAAACATCAACTTCAAGACCAAACAAGGAAGCCGCAAAGGCGAGTGAGCAGCCCCACTGGCCCGCACCTGTCTCGGTTGTCAGCTTCTTAATGCCCGCTTCTTTGTTATAAAACGCTTGGGCAACTGAGGTATTGGGCTTGTGAGAACCAGACGGGCTCACCCCTTCATATTTATAGAAAATCTTGGCTGTGGTGCCTAAGGCCTTTTCAAGGCGACGCGCCCGATAAAGCGGGGCGGGACGCCATTGTTTATATACATCACGCACAGGCTCGGGAATTTCAATGTCGCGCTCTGTGGCGACTTCCTGTTCAATAATCGCCATGGGGAAAAGCGGCTCTAGGTCCGCAGGGCCCACAGGCTGTTTTGTTCCCGGGTGCAATACAGGTTCTGGCATTTGCGGCAGGTCTGCCACGATATTATACCAAGACTTGGGAATACGGTTTTCCGGTAGAAGATATTTTACGGTTTCATCAGACATAAAGGCTTCCTTCTTCACTATTTGCAAAGAACTTAGCAATTGTTCGCCAACCGATCAATAAGGTTTCTTTAGAAACTATCTCGGGAAAGAAAAAGGCCTCTGCCATTCATCAGAGACCTCTCTTTTATTTTATTTTGCCAGTTTTACCGCGACAAAGCGTAAACCTTCTTCCCCATCAATGAGCAAGAGAAGGGATTTTTGTTTTTCCTTCTTGGCTTTTTTAACCGCCTTTTTAACTTCATCGGGCGAGGTGATTTCTTTTTGGCTGACTTCCACAATCAACTCACCTGCGCGAATGCCTTTTTGGGCTGCGGGGCCATCGGCAACCACATTCAAGATCACCACACCGCTGGCTTCTTCAGGCAGTTTAAAACGCTCACGCAATTGATCGTTCAAACTACCGAGCGAGAGGCCAAGCTCTTTTAGGGTCGCAGAGGTTTTCGTCACTTTGGGTTTACCAACAGAGCCGTTCTTTTCAGCCACTTCAAGCTCACCGACTTTTACCGACAGTTTCTTGATCTTGCCTTTGCGCCAAACTTTTACAGGTACGGACTTGCCGACTTCTGTTTCTGCCACAATGCGCGGCAGTTTGCGCATTTCAGAAACACCCTTACCGTTAAAGGTCAGGATTACATCGCCTTTTTGTATCTTGGCTTTTTCAGCAGGGCCACCTTCTGCCACACTTGTAACCAAGGCGCCACGGGCATCTTCAAGGCCAAGGTTCTCTGCAATTTCATCAGAGACTGTCTGGATACGCACACCCAACCAGCCACGACGGGTGCGACCATATTCTTGCAAATCAGCAATGACTGTTTTGGCAATATTGGAGGGTACAGAAAAACCAATACCAACAGAGCCCCCACTTGGCGAATAAATCGCTGTATTAATGCCAATCACATCGCCATTTAGATTAAACAACGGCCCACCGGAGTTACCCTTGTTAATAGAGGCATCGGTCTGGATAAAATCATCATAAGGACCCGCTTGAATGTTGCGCCCACGCGCAGAAACAATCCCGGCTGTAACCGAGCCGCCCAAACCAAACGGGTTACCAATAGCCACAACCCAATCCCCAACGCGGGTTTTATCTGAATTGCCCAGCGAAACTTCAATCAGCTTAACGCCTTTTTTCTTTTCAACTTTTAAAAGGGCGATATCTGTTTTGGGGTCTTTACCCAACAATTCAGCATCAAGAGAGGTGTTATCTTGCAAGATGACCTTAATTTCTTCAGCATCCTGAATAACATGGTTATTGGTGACAATCAGACCCGCTTGGGCATCAATCACAAAGCCGGAGCCCAATGAGGTGGCTTGGCGTTGACGCTGTTGGGGCATTTGACCGCCACGACGTTCAAAAAATTCACGAAAAAAGTCCGGCACACCTTGGGGCAACTGACCATGGGCCGCATCCACCTTCTGGGTTGTGGAGATATTCACCACTGCAGGCAGGAGTTTTTCAGCCAGATCAGCAAAACTTTCTGGGGCTGAACGGGCATGGCTTTGCGCTATAAAGGCAATCATCAAACCAAAAGCCGTTAAGACGGTGATAATCCACAAGGTGGGATTAAGTGTTTTAGCTTGTGCTTGGGCGTGCTGTCTTCTCGTCATCTTATTCATTCTTTTCAACGCTCTTTTTAAAAGTCCTGTTCAAATTAATGTAGCTTGCTGCCTTAATTTCGCAAGCATTGCCTTATCTATCCCTATCATGGATAAAGAATATGAAATGGTTAAGGCAAAATTGTAACTAACTGTTACAAGCGCGCTACATAGCCCCGCGCACCAGCCAAACCAGCGCAACCCCGATCATAGCCGCTGTAATGCCCGCGGTGCGCACCGATGCTGAGGGCATGGCGAGCACCTGCATCATCATTTTCTTCATGCCTTCTGGAAACAGGGCATAGAGCATGCCTTCAATCGCGATAGCTAAACCAACAGCAACAAAAAAATCTGACATGTATTATTGATCCTTTTCGTCATTCTCAAGCGGGTTGAGAGGATGACAAGTCAAAAAAAATCACCCCGCAACATAAATGCGGGGTGATTTTTATAACTTACTTTTACTTACGCATACCGAAATAGCTGAAGAATTCGCTATCTGGGGAAAGGACCATTGAAGTCCCCTCGCCCAAGGCTTCACGATAAGCCTCCATAGAGCGGTAGAAGCGGAAAAACTCAGGGTCTTTCCCGTAAGCTTCACCCAAAACGACGTTTCGCTGGGCATCACCCTGACCGCGCAAGATGTTGGATGTACGACGCGCTTCCGCCAAAATAACGGTTTTTTCACGTTCTGCTTCGGCTTCAATACGTTGCTTGATCTCATCACCTTCTGCGCGCAGCTTATTGGCTTCTTGCACACGGTCTGTGCGCATACGATCAAATACGTTTTCAGAAATCTGTGCAGGTAGATCAGCACGACCGATACGTACGTCCACAATTGTCACACCATAATCCGGTGCTTCTTTGCTCACGCTGTTCACAATCTCGCTCATCACTTCAACGCGTTTTTGTGACAACAGATCAACCATTCCCACTTTTGCAATCGCATCACGAACCGAACGGTTCAAAATACGACCAAACGCATCGTTAAAGGCACGCTCAGAACCCTGAACCGTCTGGAAGAATTTCAACGGGTCCGTGATTTTATAACGGGCATAAGAATCTACGATGATACGCTTTTGGTCAGCCAATGGCAGTTCTGCCGGCTGTGGATCAAGGTTTAAGATTCGTTTATCAAAATATTGAATATCCTGAATGAATGGAATTTTCCAGTTCAGACCGGGTTCCTGAATAACGCGACGTGGGTCACCAAACTGGAAGACCACGGCTTGTACAGGTTCAGCAACTTTAAACAAAGTGCCGGACATAAGGCCCGCAAAACCGACGAGCAAAATGATTAATGCAACTAACTTCTTCGGCATCAGTTTGCTCCTTTGCGTTTTTGCAGTTCAGGTAAAGGCAGGTAAGGGACAACGCCGCTGCCGCCTTTCTCACTATCAATAATCACTTTTTCAGACCCTTTAAGGACTTCCTGCATGGTCTCTAGATAGAGACGCTCACGCGTGACATCTTTATTGGCTGCATAAGATTCGTAAACCGAGATAAAGCGTTTGGCTTCACCTTCTGCATCCTTGATCACACGCTCTTTATAAGCTTCAGCATCTTGCATAAGCTTTTGCGCTTCACCACGTGCGGTTGGCACGATCTTGTTGCGATAAGCTTCGGCTTCGTTTTGTTTACGCTCTTTATCCTGACGCGCTGACTGCACATCGTTAAAGGCTTCGATCACCGCTTGTGGCGGATCGGCTTTCGCCAATTCCACACCAGCGACATTAATGCCGGATTTATAATCATCCAAAATCTGCTGGATCAACTCCTGTGCATCTTGGGCGATTTGACCACGACCTTGTGTGTTGACACGCTCAAGGTTCATCTGACCAATCACTTCACGCATGGCACTTTGGGCTGCTGCGCGAACCGTTGTTTCAGGGTCGCGAATGTTAAACAGGAAGCTTGCCGCATCCTTCACATTCCATAAAACCGCAAATTCAACATCGGCGATATTTTGATCACCTGTGAGCATCAGGCTTTCACCTGTGCCAGAATTGCGCGAACGTGTTGTTGATGTATTTGCCCCAATTTCGATTTTACGAACATTTGTGACACGTGGTGTCAAAACGTCACCGATTGGTGCAGGGAAGTTCCAATGCAGGCCCGGGTTGGTAGAAGACACATATTTACCAAACATGAGCTGTACGCCTTGTTGGTCTGTTTTTACTTTGTAAAAGCCTGAACCGATCCACACCGCAAGAATGACAATCAAGGCAAGGGCAAATAATTTGCCGCCGCCAACGCCGCCGGGAACGAATTTTTTCATATTTTCCTGGCTTTTGCGCAGCATTTCTTCGAGGTCTGGCGGGTTCGGTCCACCGCCGCCATTGCCGCCACCGTTTGGTTTTTTCGGTCCTTGTCCCCATGGGCCTTGGTTATTTCCACCATTGCCCCACGGGCCACCGCCCTGATTGTTCCATGACATATTGGGTATTTCCCTTTAAGAGTCGATAAGTCAAAGGTCTAAGATACTTGCACTTGGCAAACGTCGTGTAACAGTCTTATATGACGCTAACGGCTTTTGCAATGCGCGAGCTATTAAAGATTACATTTATCCTATGTGAAGGAGATTTCAAGGATGTCCGCCCAATTAGAACAAAAAGTTCTCGAGACGCTTAAAACCATTAAAGATCCGGCTAAAGATGTGGACATCGTGACGGGCGAAATGGTCCTTGGCTTACAAAGCCGTGACGGTCATGTAGCCTTCACCATTGATATTGGCGACCCCTCCCGTGCTGCTGATTTTGAACCTGTACGCAAGGCTGCAGAAGAGGCTGTACATGCCTTAGAGGGTGTTTTAAGTGTCACTGCTGTCTTAACGGCAGAGCGCCCCGCCCAACCTCAACAAGCAGCCCCGCAACAACAAGGCGTTGCTGAGGAGGCCGCCCCGCTTATGCCCGGTGTGAAATCCATTGTGGCGGTCTCTTCTGGTAAGGGTGGCGTGGGTAAATCCACCACCTCGGTAAATCTTGCACTGGCACTTGCGGCTAAAGGTTTGCAGGTCGGTCTGCTTGATGCTGACATTTATGGCCCGTCGATTCCCCGCATGTTAGGCATTACAGGCCAGCCCGTTAGCTATGATGGCAAAGTGCTTGAACCTATGGAAAATCACGGCATTAAATGTATGTCTATCGGCTTTTTGGTTGAAGAAGACACCGCCATGATCTGGCGCGGCCCCATGGTCATGGGCGCACTTGAACAATTAATGCGCGATGTAAACTGGGGTGAGCTTGATGTTTTGGTTGTGGATATGCCACCGGGCACAGGCGATGTGCAGTTGACCATGGCGCAAAAAGTGCCGCTCACGGGCTCGGTGATTGTCTCCACCCCACAAGATATCGCCCTGCTTGATACCCGAAAAGGCCTCAATATGTTTCGCAAAGTAGAAATTCCGGTCTTTGGTATTGTGGAAAATATGAGCTATTTCTCTTGCCCACATTGTGGCGAGCGCACGGATATCTTTAGCCATGGCGGCGCACGTGCAACAGCAGAAGCCCAAGGGGCAGATTTCCTTGGTGAAATTCCATTAGATATCAAAATTCGTGAAACCTCAGATGGCGGTCACCCGATTGTCACCTCTGATCCTGACAGCACACATGCCAAGGCCTATGCCGAAATTGCTGATAAAGTCTGGTTTAAGACCATGGAACAGCTGAACGCCAGCCAAGGTCCAAAGATCGTTTTTGATTAAAAGCTGACTGTTGTTGGAGGCTGAGAATCTTATCTCAGCCTCCAACAACAAATATTTGACCTAAGTCTCATCATTTATTGATCTTTTGCGCTATACTAACCCCTCTCAATAACAGGAGGCGGTTATGGAGTTTGATCGTCTTTCACATATCCTATGGCACGGCGTTACCCGCCAAGAGGTCTGGAGTTTACTCAACACCTCCCAACAAGGTTTAAGTGGTGAAGAAGCCCTTAAACGCCAAGACCTCTTTGGCCCAAATGAACTGCCAAAGGCCCAGCGCAAATCCGTTTTAACGGTCTATTTCCATCAATTTATCAGCCCGTTGATCTATCTGCTTTGTGCCGCCGCACTGGTGTCTATCCTCATTGGGGAAGTCACTGATGCGCTGTTTATTTTTGCCGTGCTGCAAATCAACGCCATCATTGGCACCATTCAGGAATGGAAAGCACAAAAAAGCGCAGAAAGCCTGAACGCCATGGTGAAAAACCGCGTGGTGGTATTGCGCGATGGCAAACGCATAGAAATAGACAGCGCCCAGCTTGTACCTGGTGATTATGCTTTTTTAGAAAGTGGCGCCTTGATCCCGGCTGATATCCGCCTCATCCAGTCTTTAGAAGCGCGCGCCGATGAATCTTTACTAACCGGCGAATCGGTAACTGTGAATAAAGGGGCCCTAGAAGCCATTGGCGAAGAAAGTGCCATTGGGGATCGCCATAATATGCTCCATGCCGGAACCACCCTATCGCAAGGGCGTTGTGAAGGTATTGTCACCCAAATTGGATTACATACCGAGCTTGGTCGCATTGCCCAAGCCTTACAAACCACAGAAAATGCTGCCCCGCCTTTGGTACAGCGCCTTGATAAATTCACCCGATCCATTGGTTTTTTGGTGGTTCTAGCTGTGGTGATCTTGGGAGCCACCATGGTCTGGCAGGGCGTGAGTGTGAAAGAAGTCTTCTTCCTTGCCGTGGCCTTGTCTGTTTCAGCCATTCCTGAAGGTTTGCCTGTGGCCATTACCGTGGCTTTATCCATCAGCTCGTTTCATATGTCTAAACGCAATGTGATTGTGCGCGCGCTTCCTGCCGTGGAAGGCTTAGGCGCCTGCACAGTAATTGCCAGTGATAAGACCGGAACGCTAACGGTAAATGAGCTGACCGTGCGCCGCCTATGGCTCGCTGAAGGTCCTGAGCTGGAAGTCAGCGGTGAAGGCTATAGCCCCAAGGGTGAGGTTGATTTTAAAGCCGCCCGTCTGGCTGTGGCGGCAAGCCTGTGTAATGAAGCAACTTTTCGCCTTGAAAAGGAAGGCTATCATCATTTTGGCGATGCGGTAGATGTGGCCTTTTTGGTCATGGCAGCAAAAGCCGGGCTGGACCGCGAATCGTTGCTGGAGCGCCACCCTGAGCATGGCTTCCTACCTTTTGAATCAGAGCGTAAATTTTCCGCCAGTATCAATCACTTTGATGATGAGGCTTTGGTCAGTTTAAAAGGGGCGGCAGAAGTTATTGCGCCGCTTTGTTCAAATATAAAAAGCGAGGATATCTTAAAACGCGCTGAAGAGATGGCCTCACAGGGTTATCGCGTGCTCGCTTTGGCCCAAGGTTCTTGGAGCGAAGATCATGAACTGGATGCGCTTTCAGGGCGAAAAGACCTGACTTTCTTAGGCTTAGCCGGATTAATTGACCCGTTGCGCCCTGAAGCTTTTGACGCCATTAAAAAATGTGCTTGCGCAGGTGTCGGGGTGCGCATGGTCACGGGGGACCACCCCGCAACCGCACTGGCCTTGGCAAAAGAGCTTGGCATCGCCCATGAAAAAAGCGATGTGGTCACAGGGGCTGAGCTTAAAGATTTACAAGATGATCCGATCAATCTGGCAGAAACCATCCATAGTGCGCGGGTTTTTGCCCGTGTGGAGCCTGTGCAAAAGCTCAATATCGTTCAGTCTTTACAAGAAAATAATCATTTCGTCGCCGTCACGGGTGATGGGGTTAATGATGCCCCGGCCTTGCGCTCTGCCAATATTGGGGTGGCTATGGGCAAGGAAGGCACCGATGTGGCCCGTGGGGCCGCTGATTTAATCATTACTGATGATAATTTTGCTTCGATTGTGAACGGCGTGGAAGAAGGCCGCATTGCGTATGCCAATGTGCGCAAGGTGATTTATCTGCTGGTCAGTACTGGTGCATCAGAAATCGTCTTATTCTTCCTCTGCCTGATCAGCGGCATGCCCTTGCCGCTTTTTGCCGTGCAACTTTTATGGCTTAATCTGGTGACCAATGGGGTGCAACATGTGGGGCTGTCTTTAGAAAAAGGCGAAGGTGATGAGTTACACGATCCCCCGCGTAACCCAAAAATGCCGATCTTTAATCGCCGTATGATTGAAGAAGTGGTGATTTCTGGCCTGTTTATTGGGATTGTGGCCTATCTATTTTTCCAATATGCCTTGGCAAACGGCTTTGATGAGGCCAGTGCGCGCAGCAGCCTCTTGCTCTTGATGGTGCTGTTTGAAAATACCCATGTATTTAACTGCCGCTCTGAGCGCAAGTCACTCTTTAAAATGCCCCTGTTGCGCAACCCCATCCTTGTGATGATGGTGATCCTCACCCAAGCCATCCATATTGGGGCAGCGTACGTGCCCGGGCTCAACACCACCTTAAACATTCAGCCGGTCTCCCTTGATCAATGGCTGACCTTATTACCATTGGCTTTGGGGCTGATTGTGGTGATGGAAATTTATAAATGGCTGCGTCGCTAAACAACAAAAAACCCCGCTAGAACATATCTAACGGGGTTTTTCTTAAAGTAATCTGTGAACCTTAGCGCGTCGGCACGGGCTCATCACCACTGTAGTCGTAGAAACCACGGCCCGTCTTGCGACCCAGCCAGCCAGCTTCAACATATTTAACCAGCAATGGACATGGGCGATATTTAGTATCGGCCAGACCTTCATGAAGAACGTTCATGATAGCAAGGCAGGTATCCAGACCAATAAAGTCAGCCAGTTGTAGCGGACCCATTGGGTGGTTAGCACCCAAACGCATGGCTGTATCGATAGAATTAACCGAACCCACACCTTCATAAAGAGTGTATACGGCTTCGTTAATCATCGGCAGCAAGATACGGTTTACGATAAAGGCCGGGAAATCTTCTGCAGAAACAGAGGTTTTGCCCAGACGTGCCGTCATTGTCTTAATCGTTTCATAAGTGCTTTCATCTGTGGCAATACCACGGATCAGCTCAACCAGCTTCATGACCGGAACCGGGTTCATGAAGTGCATACCAATGAAACGCTCTGGGCGGTCTGTAGAGGCCGCCAGACGTGTGATGGAAATAGAAGAGGTGTTTGAAGCGAGCAAGCATTCATCGCTTACTTCAGCGCAAACCTGTTGGAAGATAGCTTTTTTAACTTCTTCATTCTCGGTTGCAGCTTCAATAACCAGATCGGCAGAAGACAGAGCAGACATTTCAGTCGATGTTTCGATATGACCCAAGGCCTTATCTTGATCGGCTTGTGTGATCTTCTCTTTCTTAACTTGGCGAACCAAGTTTTTGGTGATGGTTGCCACTGCGGCGTCTAGTGCATCTGCACTCACGTCGATCAGTTTAACATCATAACCTGCAACAGCAGCGACATGTGCGATACCGTTACCCATTTGACCGGCACCAATAACACCGATTGTTTTAATTTCTGCAGACATGGTCCCTCTTTTTTTCCGTCTGTTAAGGTTTAAGCGGTTTGGCTAAAGAGCCGGGACTTAACCCAGCTCTTTTTCCAATTCCGGAACCGCATCGAAGAGATCCGCAACCAAGCCATAATCAGCAACTTGGAAGATAGGAGCTTCTTCATCTTTGTTGATCGCCACAATCACTTTGGAGTCTTTCATACCCGCCAAGTGTTGAATAGCACCAGAGATCCCTACAGCGATATAGAGGTCAGGCGCAACGATCTTACCTGTTTGACCCACTTGCATGTCGTTTGGAACGAAGCCGGCATCAACAGCCGCGCGTGACGCACCAATCGCCGCACCAAGTTTGTCAGCAACTTTTTCAAGCAAAGCGAAGTTTTCGCCATTTGCCATACCACGACCACCAGAGATGATGACCTTGGCAGACGTCAGTTCTGGACGCTCAGAAACAGAGAGTTCTTCACCGACGAAGCTGGACTTGCCGCTATCGCCTTGTGCACCAACTGTTTCAACAGAAGCAGAACCACCTTCAGCAGGGGCTGCATCAAAAGCCGTACCACGAACAGTAATGACTTTTTTCTCATCACTAGACTGGACTGTTGCCATAGCGTTACCCGCATAGATCGGGCGAACGAATGTATCAGCAGACTCAACCTTTGTGATGTCAGAAATTTGCGCAACATCCAAAAGGGCCGCAACACGTGGCATAAAGTTTTTGCCCGTTGTTGTTGCAGGTGCCAGAATATGTGCGTAATCACCTGCCAAAGACACAACCAATTTGGTCATATTTTCAGCCATCTGGTGGTCATAAGCAGCGTCATCAGCAACCAAAACCTTGGCAACACCATCGATTTTAGCAGCCGCTTCACCCGCAGCGCCACAACCTGTGCCAGCAACCAAAACAGTTACGTCACCAAGTTCTTTAGCAGCGCTAACCGTGTTCAACGTTGCGTCTTTGATGGACGCATTGTCGTGTTCAGCAATAACAAGAACGCTCATCTTATATCACCTTCGCTTCGTTTTTCAGTTTGTCCACCAGCTCAGTAACGGTTTCAACCTTGATCCCGGCTGAACGGGCAGCAGGTTCTTCAACTTTCAAGGTTTTCAAACGTGGCGTCACATCAACACCAAAATCAGCCGGAGAGACAGTCTCCAATGGCTTTTTCTTGGCTTTCATGATGTTTGGCAGGGCGGCATAACGTGGCTCGTTCAAGCGCAAGTCAGTTGTAACGATTGCAGGCAAAGCCAGCTTAACCGTTTGCAGACCGCCGTCTACTTCACGTGTCACGTTGACAGAACCTTCAGCAACTTCCACTTTAGAAGCGAATGTGCCTTGTGGCCAATCAAGCAATGCACCCAACATCTGGCCTGTTTGACCATTGTCGTCGTCAATCGCTTGCTTACCCAGAACAATCATGTCCGGGCTTTCTTTTTCAACGATACCTTTGAGGAGCTTGGCAACGGCCAGTGGCTGCAACTCATCAGTTGTTTCGACCAAAATGCCGCGGTCTGCACCCATCGCCAAGGCGGTACGGATGGTTTCCTGACATTTTTTCTCACCCATAGAAACAACAACAACTTCCGTTGCTGTACCTGCTTCTTTAAGGCGGATAGCTTCTTCAACTGCAATTTCGTCAAATGGATTCATAGACATTTTGACGTTTGCGGTTTCAACACCCGTGTTGTCCGACTTAACGCGGATCTTCACGTTGTAATCAATTACGCGCTTTACTGCGACGAGAACCTTCATGGAATTCCTTTCTCAGAAGTCGTTTAGTTAACGCCTGAGGCTTTGTTTATGAGCATCGGGGAAAACCCCTTTGCCGATCAATTATTTCGCATTGCACAATAAGCCTTGAAAGGTCGAATGTCAACCAATGCAAGCCCATGTGAAATGGATGGTTTTACAGGCGAAAAACCTCCCTAGAACTAGCGATGCGCACCCGGTTTCCACAAAACGTCCGATTTCCCTTTATCGTTGAGGAAACGAGCCATGACAAAAGCATGATCAGACAAGCGGTTGAGGTATTGCACACAGAGCGGATTAATACTGTCTCGCAGAGCCAATTCACTACAGAGCCTTTCTGCGCGCCGACAAACCGTGCGACACAAATGAAGATAGGCCGCAGCAGAACTGCCGCCGGGTAAAACAAAAGAAGTTAAGGGCTCAAGCTGTTCATTCATCACATCAATCTCCGATTCGAGGCGATCAATTTGTTCTTGAACAATGCGCAAGGCGCCTTCACTTTTTCGTCCCTCTTCAGGTGTGCACAAGTCGGCACCTAAATCAAAAAGGTCGTTTTGGATACGTTCCAGCATCTCATCCATATCACCTTCAGTATGAAGGCGGGCAAGCCCGATTGCGGCGTTTGTCTCGTCTACACAGCCATAAGCATCAACCCGAAGGTCATGTTTGGCAATGCGGGTTCCGTCCCCCAAAGAGGTCTCGCCCTTATCACCACCGCGTGTGTAGATTTTGGTTAAAGTAACCATGGTTCAATCAAGCCTTTTTCCATATGCAAAAGTGCGAGGGACGAATCATGAGGTTTTTCACGAAAGCGTCAAGGCTAAAGAGGTAAAAAATTGTGAAGGAAATGTCTTTTTGACCCCATGGACCCGCTTTTTAAGACAGGGCCTTTTGGACATCACAGCTTGGCATGTTGATTAAACGATAACTGCCTTTACCCGCCTGTTTGGCTTTATACATGGCACTATCGGCCAACATAACGATTTTGCGCGTATCGTCTTCTGTGCCAAAGAAACGCACAACCCCGATGGAAAGCCCGATATGGGCAACCTTGTCCTCTTGGACATAAGGTTGGGAAATCGCCTCCTGCATCTTATGAACGACCGCTTCAATAGCGCGAATATCATCCATGCCATGGGCAATCACGCCAAATTCATCCCCACCAAGACGCGCACCAATATCGGTATCGCGCAAAACTGTGCGCAGGCGCAGGCCCACTTGATGAAGCACCCAATCCCCAAATGTATGCCCATGCTGGTCATTCACGGGCTTGAACCCATCCAAATCAAAATAAAACAGAACACCGGGTGCTTCGTTACGCTTTGCAAGGGCAATGGCATTGCGCAAATGTTCATCAAACAAGCGACGATTGGCAAGCCCGGTAAGAGAATCGTGATGGGCCAAATGGGCAAGGGCTTCGCGGGATTTTTTATGATCGGTTATATCAAAGGCCCACCATAAAATGGCTTCGCGTCCGCCATATTCAATTTGACGGGTGGTAATCTGTGCCCAAAAAGGAGTGCCATCTGAGCGCAGACATTCTATTTCCACATTATCAAGGGTTTTGCCGCGTCGTGTCTCCACCCAATGTTGGCGGTGGTATTTTGCATTGCTGTAAAATTTACGTGTATCAAAACCGATAACGTCGTTACGCGTTAGGTGAAACATCTCTGCCAGACGTTTATTGGCAAAGAGAATCTTAAAGGTTTTCACATCGCTAATGCCGATAGAAATCGGACTTGTTCCCAAAATGCGGCGCAGGCGTTCTTCTGAAACACGCATGGTTTCTTCTGCATGATGATGGTCTGAAATATCCAACAACAGACCATTCCAGACCGTATCTCCGTTTGAGCCGCGATGGGTACGCCCGCTTGATCGCACCCATTTGATGGTTGTCCCATCACGGTGTTGAAGGCGCACATCACTGGACCAGCTGGCAAAATCCAAGCCCGCCTTATCTATGGCCTCGCGAAAACGTCCACGGTCTTGACGCAAAACCATCTCTTCAAGCAATTCAGGTTTTGACAACATGCTGGCAGGCCCCCAACCGGTGAGCTCACGCACACCTTGGCTGATATAACTAAGATAATTTTGGCCATCCTTATTGCGGCGCATTTGATAGACCACACCGGGAATATTTGCACTGACATCACTAAAACGACGTTCGCTTTCTTTTAAGGACCAGGCGATCTCATTCTGGGTAAAAGCATTGCCTAAAAGATCACCGACTACCTTAAACGTATCCACATCTTCTTTGTTCCAGTGGCGTGTGGTGCTCATACAATGAATGCCAATAAACCAGATGGTTTTTTTTGACAATAACACAGGCACCATAATGCAGGCCTTTGTGCCGCTTTCACTCAAGGTGGTGCAAAGGTGTAGATCCTCTTTGGGTAAACTCGCCAAATCATTGATCTGGACAACTTCATTTTTCTGGAGCTGTTTAAGAACCCAGTCACAAATGGTTTGTTTTTGTGGGACCTGTTGCGTTTGGGAAGCGGGCTCCATTTTTGTCCAGTGATAGCGAAAATCCATCACTTTGCTGGTCAGGTCCAAACGCGCAGCATAAGCTGCTTCAACATCAAAATATAAACCTGCTGCACGCACCGCTGCACTGGCAGCCTCATCAGCAGGACGTTCAATAAACTTTCGCGCAATATCACTATAAAGCTGTTCACGCCCTTCTGACAGACTTGCCCCACTGGGACGCCCAACCAGCATATAGCAATTGGTTTGACCCGTTTCTTCTTCAGGTAAAGCAGTCAGGCTGACACGAAAAGTCGTGCAGACCTGACAGCCATCACTCACACTTAATAAGGCATGATTGCTAAAATCAGGTTGGCTGAGTTTAATATGACAACCACATTGGGCAACATTTTGCGCACTACAACCAATCTCGCGCCAAAAAGCCGGATTCCCATAGAGTATATTAAGAGCCTCGCATTCCTCGGATTTCTTATCAGCAATAAGAATGATATCCGAACTATACTGTGCGGCCCGCCCGACAAGGGCTTCGAAATCCATAAGCTGCGCCTAACTTACTAAGATAAGTGTTTTTAATTTTAAGGCGAGGTTAACACTGAATAATTGCGCACGATAGTAACATTTTTGTGTGTAATACTTTGTGATGAACACCTTAAAGTACGTGAGATACTATTATTTCAACACATAAAAAATCCCCTCTCCCAATAAAGGGAAAGGGGATCAAGTCGGCTTCGCTGTCTGCCTTTTCCTTTGAGGAAACCCCCATTGGAGGGCGCAAAACTAGATAAGCAGATGGCAGAATCCTAAAATCGCTTATCTTGCGCCAGTTCACGGCCAGCCTTACCCCAAAAAAGGAGAGGGAAGGATAAGGCTTATCGTGAAAACCTTAACGACGTGTCAAAAGACCACGTGCAATCACGCCTGCTTGGATCTCAGCGGCACCTTCAAAGACATTGAGGATACGTGAGTCACACAAAACGCGAGAGATCGGATATTCCGTCGCATAACCGTTACCGCCGTGGATTTGCAATGCGTTATCCGCATTTGACCAAGCCACACGTGCTGCCAACAATTTCGCCATACCGGCTTCGATGTCACAACGTACATCGTGATCTTTTTCCCAACCAGAGAAGTAGGTCAACTGACGCGCGATCATGGTTTCAACCGTCATCCAAGCGATTTTGGCGTGAACACGTGGGAATTCGAAAATCGGCTTACCAAATTGAACACGCTCTGTTGCGTAACGAATGCCCAGTTCCATCGCCGATGTCGCCACACCAGAGGCGCGCGCAGCAGTTTGGATACGTGCAGATTCAAAGGTTTCCATCAGCTGTTTAAAGCCTTGGCCTTCTTCACCGCCGAGCAATTGACCTTCTGGTACTTCAAAACCGTCAAATGCCAATTCATATTCTTTCATGCCACGATAACCGAGAACCTCGATTTCGCCGCCGTCCATACCTTCAGCCGGGAAAGCATCTTCTTCTGTGCCACGTGGTTTTTCAGCCAACAACATAGACAGACCTTTATAGCCTTTTTCATCCGGGTTGGTACGCACGAGCAAGGTCATCAAATCAGAACGCGATGCATGGGTGATCCAGGTTTTATTGCCTGTCACTTTCCATGTACCATTTTCTAAAACCGCACGTGTTTTAAGCGAACCAAGGTCAGAACCTGTGTTTGGCTCTGTGAAAACAGCTGTTGGCAGAATTTCACCAGAAGAGATCATCGGGAGATATTTCTCTTTTTGCTCTTCTGTACCGCCCAAGCGGATCAACTCACCGGCGATTTCGTTACGTGTGCCAAGGGAACCCACACCGATATAGCCGCGTGACAATTCTTCTGTCACAACACACATGGCTGTTTTGCCCATGCCAAGCCCGCCATATTCCTCAGGAATAGTCAGACCAAAGACACCCATTTCAGCAACCGCTTCAACGATCTCAAGGGGAATGAGTTCGTCTTTTTCATGCCATTTATGGGCTTCTTCAATAACTTGCTCGTCAACAAAGCGACGGAACTGATCACGGATCATTTCCAGTTCTTCGTCCAGACCTGTTGTCCCAAAGGACCCTGTTTCCAGACCGTCTTTGGCATATTCAGCAATTTTGCGGCGAACAGCTGGTGTGTTGCCTTCATATTTAAAGCGTTTTACATCGTCTTTCATGTAGGCGTGACAATCCGCAGATGTCAGGCCCATATCATGGGGACGGATAATTTCTACTTGTGAAATGGCAATGCCGTGAGTCAACTGTGTGCAATATTCACCAAAGGCGCATTGCAGGATCAATTGTTCAAACTCACCAAAGCTACCTTCTTCAGTTAGCTTCTCACCCCATTTGTGCATTTGACGCAGGGATTCAACATAGGTTGCCATCCAGGACAAACCGTGAGCGGCTGTTTGCTCTGCTTCAAGTTTGGCAGAATTGACACGGCCATCAACCATGACTTTTTCAGAAACAGCATCTTTGGCTTTTTCCAACAAGACGTCAGCAGCTTCAACAGCGCGACCAGCAGAAGGCAAAAGATCAGAGAGGATAAGATCGCTCATGGATCGGTCCTTTTATTAATTTCAATGACAGGGTGCCCAAAACGTCATCCCGCACTTTACAGAATGCGGGATGACAATTCTTGGGTAAGAACCTCTTAATCGAGGTTTTCTTCCAGTGTTTTAAGGCCAGTTGTTTTAGCATTAACCAAAACAGCCATGTTGCCTGGAAGGTGTTTGTTTGCAAGCATCTTCATGTGTGCTTCTGGAATGTCAGCCCATGGGAAGACTTCAGACATACATGGGTCAATGCGACGCTCAACAACAAGTTTGTTGGCTTGTGAAGCTTGCTTCAAGTTGGCAAAGTGAGAACCCTGAATACGTTTTTGGCGCATCCAGACAAAACGGGCATCCATTGTCAGGTTGAAACCAGATGTACCCGCACAGAAGACAACCATACCGCCACGTTTTACAACGTTACAAGATACAGGGAATGTCATTTCACCCGGGTGTTCAAATACAAAGTCAACATCGTTGCCTTTACCTGTGATTTCCCAGATGGCTTTACCAAATTTACGAGTTTCTTTCATGTAATCGTTGAAACCGTCGCCGTTTACTTCTGGCAATTGGCCCCAGCAATTGAAGTCTTTACGGTTAAGAACGCCCTTAGCGCCCAAGCCCATAACGAAATCACGCTTTGTTTCATCAGAGATCACACCAATTGCATTGGCACCTGCAACAGCACAAAGCTGAACCGCAAAGGAACCAAGACCACCAGATGCACCCCAAACCAATACGTTATGGCCTGGACGCAAGATGTGTGGACGGTGACCAAATAGCATACGATAAGCGGTTGCCAATGTCAGCGTGTAACAAGCTGATTCTTCCCAAGACAAATGCTTAGGACGTTCCATCAATTGTTGTGCTTGAACGCGACAGAATTGTGCAAAAGAACCGTCAGGTGTTTCGTAACCCCAGATACGGTTGGATTTAGAGAACATAGGGTCGCCACCGTTACATTCTTCATCATCGCCATCATCCTGGTTACAGTGAACAACAACTTCGTCACCCACTTTCCACAAGTTCACTTTGTCACCAACAGCCCAGATGATGCCAGACGCATCAGAACCCGCAATGTGGTAATCTTCGTTGTGAACGTCAAATACAGAAATCGGCTTACCCAAAGAAGCCCAAACACCGTTGTAGTTCACACCAGCAGCCATAACGTAAACAAGCGCTTCGTGGCTATCTAGTTTTGGCGTTTCAACGACTTCGCACTGCATCGCTGTATCTGGGTTGCCGTGGCGTTCACGACGGATGGCCCAAGCGTACATTTTTGCAGGTACGTGACCCAGAGGTGGCACTTCACCAATCTCATAAAGGTCTTTCTTTTCTTGATTCGCTGTAACTTCGGCGAGGTAACTCATAATTGGGATACTCCCTTGGCTTTCAAAAAATGTTTCCAACTGTCGATGACCTAATCGACGATTTCTTTGATATCTGGTCTACACCATTTTGACGATGAGACAAGCTTTTTTTGCATCTGCGCACAAAATAAAGGTTACATATGCAACTTGTTGAAAAAAAATCTTAGTTTGAGCGCGATTTCGGGCTTTTTTTGCGATGCACATAGTGGTAGATTATCGCCAATTGATGATTCATTTCTGAAATAATCATACCTTTTGAGAATCATTACATGTAATTTTATTACCGCTTTAGGAGCGTTTGAGATGACTGTACAAAAAGATCGCCCATGGCTGTTTCGGACTTATTCAGGTCACAGTTCAGCAGTTGAAACAAACAAACTGTTTCGTACCAACCTAGGCCGTGGTCAAACGGGTCTGTCTGTTGCTTTTGATTTGCCAACACAGACGGGTTATGACTCTGATCATGTACTCTCGCGCGGTGAAGTTGGTAAAGTAGGCGTTCCTATTTCGCATCTTGGGGATATGGAAACACTGTTTAACGAAATTCCGTTAAACAAGATGAACACCTCCATGACCATTAATGCCCCGGCAGCTTGGCAGCTTGCGCTTTATATTGCGACCGCTGAGCGCCAAGGTGCAGCACGTAACGAGCTTGCCGGGACAACTCAGAACGACATCATTAAAGAATATCTATCGCGCGGGACTTATATCTTCCCGCCTGAGCCGAGCCTGAAGCTGATTACAGACATTGCGGCCTTCACCTATCGTGAAATCCCAAAATGGAACCCGATGAATGTTTGTTCTTATCACTTACAAGAAGCAGGCGCGACGCCAGAACAAGAACTGGCCTATGCCTTGGCAACAGGTATTGCCGTTCTCGATTCCCTAAAAGCCTCTGGTCAAGTCCCTGATGAAGATTTCCCAAGAGTAGTGGGTCGTATTTCCTTCTTCGTGAACGCGGGCATCCGATTCGTAACCGAGATTTGTAAGATGCGTGCCTTCACCGAGCTGTGGGACGAAATTTGCCGTGAGCGCTACGGTGTTGAGGAAGAAAAATACCGTCGTTTCCGCTACGGCGTACAGGTCAACTCTTTGGGCCTGACCGAACAACAGCCAGAAAACAACGTTTATCGTATCTTGCTTGAAATGTTGGCTGTGACCCTGTCTAAAAATGCCCGCGCGCGCGCGGTTCAACTGCCGGCTTGGAACGAAGCCCTTGGCCTGCCGCGCCCATGGGATCAGCAATGGTCACTGCGCCTACAGCAGATCATGGCTTATGAGACAGACCTTTTAGAATATGGCGATCTGTTTGATGGCTCTGCTGAAGTCACGCGCAAAGTTGAAGAACTTAAAGAAGGCGCACGTGATGAGCTTGCACGCATTGATGAAATGGGTGGCTCTATCCCAGCTGTTGAAACAGGCTATATGAAACAGAAGCTTGTAGAATCCAACGCCACACGCTTGGCTGCCATTGAAGCAGGTGAGCAGACCGTTGTGGGTGTAAATAAATTTGCAGAAGGTGAAGACAGCCCACTAACAGCAGGCGATGGTGCCATCCTAACGGTTGATCCAGCCGCTGAAGCTGAGCAAATCGAACGTTTAAAAGCATGGCGAGATCAACGCGATAGTGCCAAGGCCGATGCCGCCCTTGAAGAGCTGAAATCTGCTGCTAAAGAAGGCCGCAATATTATGGAACCTTCCATTGCGGCTGCGCACGCAGGTGTCACAACGGGTGAGTGGGGTACAGCGCTTCGTGAAGTGTTTGGTGAATACCGCGCCCCAACAGGTGTTGGCGGGGCCTCAAGTGCCAAACATGGCGACCAACTCGCAGACGTGCGCACCAAGGTTGATGCCCTGTCTGATAAAATGGGCCGCCGCGTTAAAATGCTTGTGGGTAAACCCGGTCTTGATGGTCACTCAAACGGTGCTGAACAGATTGCCGTTCGTGCCCGTGATGCCGGTATGGAAGTGGTATATGAAGGCATCCGCCTAACCCCTGCACAAATCGTAAATGCAGCCCTAGAAGAAGGTGTGCATGTGATCGGTCTCTCCATCCTGTCGGGTTCTCACATTCCACTGGTGACGGAAGTGCTTGATCGCATGAAAGAAGCCGAGATCAATGATATTCCATTGGTTGTGGGCGGCATCATTCCACCTGAGGACGAAGAAGTTCTGGTCAAGGCTGGTGTGTCGCGTATCTATACGCCAAAAGATTACGAAATCAACGCCATCATGGCTGATATTGCTAATCTGGTTGAAGAGACAGAAGCAGCTTAAAAGCGCTGAACTTCAGACAAGAAAAAACGCCCTACCTGATTTCAAGGTAGGGCGTTTTTTTGTCTCTGATCCTAGCTGTGGGAAAAGCGAAAACCACCGCGTTTTTCAGGATGTTTATCATAGCGTGAGAAATATCCATGGGTGGCCGTGTGAACAAGGCTTTCAAAATCTTCAGCCTGCATGCGCACAAGGGTCTCATGATCGCCTGCTTCAAACATGACATCACCAACATCTGCAATGGTGCTGTCAACGACAACATCCATATCATAGGCCATACCCAGCGCGGGAACGGCCCCTGTTTCGCAGTCTTTAAAGAAGTCTGTAAATTCTTCTTCTTTTGCCAGTGTGACAGGTTCAAGCAAAGTGTCTTTCAACATATCAAGATTGAGATGATGAGACGCAGGCAGCAGCGCCAAGATGAAACGTTCATCAGCTTTCACAACAACAGCTTTAATGAGACGCGCGCCCGGAATATGGGCGGCTTCTGCTGTTTGTGAGGCAGTTGCAGTCAGCTCGTGTGTCAGCGTATCGTAGGAAACGCTGTTGGTATCAAGGAATTGCTCCAATGTGATTGAAATGCCCATAATACACCTCCTGTATATGTAAGTGAGTGTATCTTTACAGGGCTATTATAGCACAGAATGGCTTATTTTTGGAGGACTTCGCGATAATAGAATTCACGAAAACGCATGAGGTTTTCCGTCGCCATCCAGCTTTCTAAAATATCACGAAATTCTTGGCTGTCGCCTTCCCGCTTGAGGATCTCATTAATACGCGCGATAAGCTTTTTGCCTGCGGGTGTTTTTGAACATACCGCATAACCAAACCGATCAAGACGATCTTCTTTTAGCGGGATACGATAGAGCTTTTTCTCACCATGATGTTCGGTGTTGTAAAAAGTCACACTATTTTCGATATCAACAAAATGGTGAATGCGGTTTTTTTCCAACATAACAAACAGCTGTTTGGTTGGATAACTCTCAGTTCGAATACGCCCCTGTTGCACACCTTCTTTAATCACCCGATCCAGAACCGGCCCATAGGAACGCTTAGTCTGCACGATCATGGGATGAGGATCGTTTTTAAGAAATTCTTCTAAAGAGATGCCCTCTTTGGGATAGTCAATCGGATGGCTGCTGACCATGATATGGGCATAAGCAGGCTTGAACGCCTGTGAATAACTCAGAATTTCTTCACGCTCAGCCGTTTTAAGCAGCAAAGGATTACATACCAGTTCGCCCCGTTTAGCCAACGCAAAAAAACGCGGGAAATTCATATGTTCCTGTTTATGGGTATAGTCAGGCAGATGTTTAGAGAAAAACATCGTTAATTTATCTGAAATCCCCTGCCCCTTATGAGGCCCATCCTTGATATAAAATGGAATGAAATCATTCTGCGTCCAAATAATGGTTTCTTTGGCAAAAACCTGAACGCTCACACAAAAAAGCAGTGCAAAGGCTAACGCCCCCACAGCCATGCTTTTCAGTCTATGTAAAATCATATCGGTCATACCAATATCTTACATAAAATTAATGTGTCTGGAAAATAATTATTTAAACGGTTTTCGCTTTATAGGAGCATAAATCATAAATGATACATTTGGCACACTCTGGCTTTCTCGCCTTACAAATATATCTACCATGCAAAATCAACCAATGATGGGCATGCAGCATATATTGTATCGGCACGGCCTTCATGAGTTTTTTCTCGACCTCTAAAACCGTTTTGCCTTTTGCCAATCCGGTGCGATTACCCAGACGGAAAATATGAGTATCCACCGCCATGGTATGTTCCCCCCAGGCAAGGTTGCGCACCACATTGGCTGTTTTGCGCCCCACACCGGGTAAAGCCTCAAGTGCTTTTTGATCATTGGGCACAACACCGTCATGAAGATCAACCAGCATTTGCGCAGCTTTCATCACATTCTTGGCTTTAGAATTATAAAGCCCGATGGTCTTGATATGGTCCTTCAGCTGAGGCTCGCCCAAATCCAGCATATCTTGCGGGGTTGAGACAATCTGAAAAAGCTTTTTCGTCGCTTTATTCACCCCAACATCTGTTGCCTGAGCAGAAAGCGCGACCGCCACCAGCAACGTATAGACATTGGTGTAATCAAGCTCGCCCTCTGGCTCAGGGTTATCTTCTTCAAAGCGGCGAAATAGCTCTTCACGATCAGCTTTTTTCATGTTCACACTCCTGTGTTTTGCCAGACCAAAGCATAGCAAACATGAGTTACTCTTTCAGGCCCAACACATCTTGCATATCAAACAGACCTGCATCGGCTTTCCCTGTCCACAAGGCACCTGTGACCGCACCGCGTGCAAAGATCACTCGGCTGGATGCTTTATGGGTAATTTCAAAACGCTCGCCCTCAATGGCAAAAATGACCGTATGATCACCCACAACGTCACCACCGCGCAAGGTAGCAAAACCGATATCACCTTTTTTGCGCTCCCCGGTATGACCATCGCGCACTTTATCAGCGACCTCATCCAAGTTCACTTTGCGCCCAGCAGCTGCTGCGCGGCCCAAACCAAGGGCTGTACCTGAAGGGGCATCGACTTTATGTTTGTGGTGCATTTCCACAACCTCGATATCCCACTCATCATTAAGCATAGAAGCAACTTTTTCAGTCACCGCAAAAGCAAGGTTCACCCCAAGGCTCATGTTGGGTGCCTGAATGATGGTAACCGACTTTGCCGCCTCAGCAATGATCGCCTGATCATCCGCACTTAAGCCCGTGGTCCCGATGACAAGGTTGGTGTTGTGTTTAGCCGCCAGCTTGGCATGCTCAACCGTGGCTGCGGGAATGGTAAAATCAATCACCGCATCACAATCGGCAAAAAGCTTATCCGCATCAGAGGTAATAGAAGCACCACATGGTACTTCACCAGCCACAACAGCCGGGTCATGCCCAATAAAAGGCGAGCTTTCCATCTCAGTGCCGCCAGCAAGCTCTGCCCCGTCCTGATTAACAACAGCCTGCACCAACATACGACCCATACGACCCGCACAACCAACAATACCGATTTTCATTTTTTGCTCCCAACATAATAGGGTGATTACTTTTGTGGGGAACCTATCATAGCTTTTTAGAAAAGTGGAAAAAAATCAAACCCTGTCCTTCTGAGGAAAGGCAGAATCTAATATGAGTTTGTGTGGATACTGGATCAAGTCCAGTATGACAATTGTGCTCAATTTACGGAATGCGGCGCTCGAAGTTGGATTTATTGAGATAGCGCAGGATATGGGTGTCTTCACTGATCAAATGACGCAAGAGCCAGTATTTGAGATATTGCAGCACTTCATCAAAGTTGGTGCTGTCAGGATTTTTGAGAATCTCGGCTTTGCGTTTGGAAAGGTCAGCGATGAGCCATTTATGCTTATCTTTATGCATTTCATAACGTGGATAGCCCATGTTGCGCATGACATTTTCTTCATGATCAAAATGTTTCAGGGTTTCAGCCCCAATCAAATCAAACGTCTCGCATAAATCCAGTGACTCGGGGTCTTCCTGATAGGTTTGCGCCGCTTTATTGAGCAAATCAATCAAATCGCGGTGTTCATTATCAATAGAAACCACATCCGTTGAGAAACTCTTCTTCCAAGTCACCTTGCGATGTTTGGAATTAACCTTGGTATCTTCGATATATTCATCAGACCAGCTATGTTCATCCAAGTTTTTCTCGTTTTGGCGATAAAAACTGATGAAATCATCCACACTCATGGGTTTACCGGTGAGATAACCTTGGAAATACTCACAGCCGATATTCTTTAAGAAGGAACCTTGAGTATTGGTTTCCACCCCTTCGGCCACAATTTCCAGACCCAACACATGGGCAAGCGAGGCAATGGCGACTGCAATAAGGCGATCTTCTTCATTTTCTGCCAAATTGGTCACAAAAACGCGATCAATCTTGAGACGATCTAACGGGAATTTGCGCAAATATGACAAGCTGGAATAGCCCGTCCCAAAATCATCAATGGCAGCGGGGAAGCCTTTTTCGCGCAGATGGCTCAGGGTTCTCATCACCTCTTTAGGGTTTTCTGCCAACACCCGTTCGGTAATCTCAATTTCCAGATTTTCAAACGGAATATCGTAATTGCTCATGCATTTCACAAGCGGCTGGACAAGCAATTCTTCTGAGAAATAGCTAGAGGCTACATTTAAGGAAATCGGCACAAAATCACCGAGTTCTTCTTTCAGGCGCACGAGAATTTCAGCAGAGCGATTAATCGACCAATTCAGGAAGGTTTTACCAAACTCGCCATGCTCCAAATAATCAACAAACTGGGAAGGCTGGATCATCTCGCCTTTGGGTGGAATCCAGCGAATGAGAAGTTCCCCACCCGCCACATGACGATTTTCCGAACTGATTTGTGGTTGAATGAAGAAATCAAGTTCTCCATCTTCAAGGGCTTTTTCAAGGCTCTGCAAATAAGAATGACGTTTGCCCGGTTCGGTTTTCTTGCCAAAATCATTCACCAGTTTCGGGTCATCTAATTTGCGTAAATGACGATGAAGCGAACTGATAATAGAATCGACACCTTCTTTTGCGCCTGACCATTGCTTATAGGCAATGGAGATATCAATATCAGGTGTCAAATACGGGTCATTGGAAATGCCCCCAATGATTGACTTAAACACCTCTTGGCTGGGTAGATCATCGCTCGTAAAGGTGAAAACCAGTTCATCTGTTGAATAACGATAGACCAAGGCCTGTGCGGCAATCGGCTTAAAATGGGTCGAGACTTGTTTGAGAATCTCGCCATATTTTTGCTCTTCGTTCTCAATGCTTTGTGACAGACCCGTCTTAATAAAGAAACACCCACCAGAAAGATTACTCGTCTGAAGCTTGTCAAATTCAAGGGTACCTTTATGACGGTTCAACAGGCCAGAACCCACATCATAGCTATCAATATAATCCAGATGATCAATAATGCGCCGGATGGTTTCCGGGTCTTGGATTAAGATGGTTTTAAAACTGTTTGTGTGCAGGCCAATGGGAATAACCTTCATCAATACAAGTGAGCTTGTCCCATTGAGCTTGGTCAGCTTCGTTGGAATAAAGGTATCGATGGCATCAGCTTCAAATGTCGTAAAATCAAACTCTTGAAAGAGATCATTGATGTTACATTTAAGCTCATGCTCTTCTTTAAGCCCAAGCAAAAAGAGGAACTGATTATTACAGCCTTTAATATTGCCGTCATAATCAATTGTAATAATCGCTTCGCTGCTGGCTTCCAGAATTGCTGGTGCCGCATCTTGCAGTAGTTTCTCGTCCATTTTCCCGTTTCCCGGCTTTTTATGAGCACGGCGACACTGTAACCTATAGTTCTTCACAAAGCGATACGCAAAACACCGTATCAATAAACCTTGCTCTTATCGGGCATTTGCCCTATTTTCTCGCGCAAATTTAACGGACGCATTTTTCAAGGCGGGTTTGATATGAGTGACATTAAAAAAGTAGTGCTAGCCTATTCTGGCGGTTTAGACACATCCATTATTCTTAAATGGCTACAAGACACATATAACTGCGAAGTTGTGACCTTCACAGCGGACATCGGTCAGGGTGAAGAAGTAGAACCTGCACGCAAAAAAGCCGAACTGCTCGGCATCAAGGAAATCTTCATTGATGACCTGCGCGAAGAATTCGTTCGTGATTATGTCTTCCCAATGTTTCGTGCCAATGCGGTTTATGAAGGTGTTTACCTTCTGGGTACCTCCATTGCCCGCCCATTGATTGCCAAACGTCAAATTGAAATTGCACGTGAAGTTGGCGCTGATGCGGTTTCTCACGGGGCCACTGGTAAAGGTAACGATCAGGTTCGTTTCGAGCTTGGCTATTACGGTCTTCAGCCAGATATCAAGGTGATTGCACCTTGGCGTGAGTGGGATTTGAATTCTCGCACAAAATTAATCGAATATGCCCAGCATCACCAAATTCCGGTTCCAAAAGACAAATTTGGTGAAGCGCCTTATTCCATGGATGCTAACCTGCTTCACATTTCTTATGAAGGTAAGGCACTGGAAGACCCATGGTCTGAGTATGAAGAAAGCATGTTCTTGCGCACCATTGCCCCAGAAGCCGCACCAGACACACCAACATATATCGAGATCGAATATGAAAAAGGTGATCCGGTTAAGCTTGATGGTAAAAAACTTTCACCTGCTGACATGTTGACAGCGCTGAACGATCTGGCTGGCAAGAACGGCATTGGTCGCCTTGATCTGGTTGAGAACCGTTTTGTCGGTATGAAATCACGCGGTGTTTATGAAACACCGGGCGGCACCATTATGTTAACAGCCCACCGCGCAATGGAATCCATCACGCTTGACCGTAACGCAGGCCACCTTAAAGATGAGCTGATGCCACGTTATGCTGAGCTAATCTATAACGGTTTCTGGTGGTCGCCAGAGCGCGCTGCCCTTCAGGCCTTGATCGATTCCACACAGGAAAATGTATCCGGTGTGGTTCGCCTTAAGCTTTATAAAGGCAATGTCATTGTTGTGGGCCGTAAATCAGACGTCTCTTTATATTCTGAAGAACATGTCACCTTTGAAGAAGATGAAGTATACGATCAACGCGATGCTGAAGGCTTCATCAAGCTCAACGCCCTGCGCTTGCGTATGGCTGCGGTTAAGCCAGACATGGGTCATGTCGGCTAAAACAAAGCTTTAAAAAATGGTTTTTGAGGAAAAGGGGTGCTATTGAGCTCCCCTTTTTCTTTACAATCTAGTAGAGTATTTCTTAAGAACTGGAGGGAATGGTTTGCGATTTATCCTTTTTCTGGGAATAGTCCTACTCAATATATCGTCTGCACAGGCAGAACCTGCCTTTGCAACAGGGCAGGAATTTAAAGACTGTGAAGCTTGCCCGCGCATGATCACGCTGGCTCCGGGCAGCTTTATCATGGGGGATGATACCGCTTATAAATATGAGCGCCCTGCCCATGAAGTGCGCATTGATTACCCTTTTGCCCTTGGGAAGTATGAAATTACCTTTGATGAATGGGAAGCTTGCGCCCAAGAGCTAGGCTGTAAGGCCGCACCTGATGATCATGGCTGGGGTAAAGGACGCTATCCTATTATCAATGTGACCTACAAAGATATTGGGGATTACCTTTCGTGGATTTCCAAAAAAACAGGCAAAACCTATCGCCTGCCCAGTGAGGCAGAATGGGAATATGGCGCACGCGCGGGTACAACAACCGCCTATTGGTGGGGCGACAAACCCGGAAAAAACAATGCCAATTGCCGAAAATGTGGGTCCAAATGGTCCGGCCTTGGTTCTGCCCCTGTTGGGTCGTTTAAGCCAAACCCATGGGGCTTTCATGATATGAACGGCAATGCATGGGAATGGGTGGCTGATTGCTGGTCCCCCCACCATGCCATGGCCCCAACCGATGGAAGCCCGCGCATGGATGGCAATTGCCAAACCCCAGTAATGCGCGGCGGGTCATGGTATTATTTCCCTAAACTCTCCCGTTCTGCCTATCGGTATAAAAACCATGAGCAAGTTTTTAGCTATAACATCACCTTTCGGGTGTTGCGCGAGCTGCGTTAAAGGTTGCGTTACAGCTCTAACAGGTTAAATTGAGTCCAGATCATACTTTCAAGAGAGCCTGTCCATGTTGCGCCTAGTTAGCTTTACTTTATTTGCTTTTCTCCTTTTTGCCCCACAAGGACAGGCAGGTACGCTTTCAGCTGAAAAGCAGGCCTTGGCTGAAAAGCTGCGCACCTATTTAAACGAGATGAAGACGCTGACAGGTAATTTTGCCCAGATCAGCTCAAACGGGGCTTATGCGGATGGTAAAGTCTATCTTGCGCGCCCGGGCCAAATGCGCCTGATCTATAATCCACCAAGCCAAACCGAACTGATCGTGCGCAGTGGAACCATTATCTATCATGATAAAGAGTTCAAGCAAGTTACCTATTACCCGCTTAATGCCACGCCCTTAGCTGTGTTGTTACAAGAAGAACTGTCTTTTGATAAAGATGTTGAGATTGTTGATCTCTCCCAAGCTAGTGGTGTGATTGAACTGACCTTGGTGGACCGTGAGGACCCGGGCATGGGTTCTGTCACCTTGATCTTTAGTGATGCCCCCTTAGAGCTGCGCAAATGGTCCGTGATTGATGCCCAAGGGATTATGACGCAAGTCTCTTTACTGAATTCGATTATGGGCCGTAAAATCGATTCGAAATATTTTGATTTTGTTGACCCACAATATGACCAACGAAATAACTAAATAGATTCAACTTATTATAAACTATGCAATAAACACATGCCTGCATTGCATTTATTGCATTAATAATTTGAGGAATCAATCCCCATTTAATAGCTGAACGGCAGTCCTACCCTAGATTATCAGCCGTTCACAAGGTGGTTCCCCTGCCACCGATGATACTCTCAACCATGAGAGACAGCCTTTTGCGCCCGACACCCCCTAGTCGGGCGCATTTCTTTTCTGCTACAAGACGGCATAAGAAATTCACCACCCAAAGGAAAAACCAATGAAAATTGTGACGTGGAACATCAATTCCGTTCGTATTCGTATGGATCATGTGAAAGAACTGGTCGAAAAATATGCACCCGACGTCATTTGTTTTCAGGAAACAA
Organism: Candidatus Terasakiella magnetica; assembly: GCF_900093605.1. NCBI lineage: Bacteria > Pseudomonadati > Pseudomonadota > Alphaproteobacteria > Rhodospirillales > Terasakiellaceae > Terasakiella > Terasakiella magnetica. The sequence continues at coordinate 330,513 of NZ_FLYE01000012.1, read as the reverse complement.
AGGTCCGTGATGAGCAATTTCCTTTAATTGATCTCCAAGCCTTTGGTTTCCCCCATGTGCATTTTTCCGGTGAGAAAAGCTACAATGGTGTTGCTATCCTCTCAAAAATCCCCTTTAGCAACCCACAAGCCCTGTCGTGGTGTGGCCGTGAAGATAAACGCCATACCAGCATTGAGCTTGAAGGCGGTATTGAGATTAATAATTTCTATATTCCCGCAGGTGGGGATGAGCCCAATGCCGAAACCAACCCAAAATTTGCCCATAAACTCCAGTTCCTTGATGAAATGACCGCTTGGTCAGCAGGACGCGTTGATGATGGCAAAAAGCGCATCATGGTGGGTGATTTCAACATTGCCCCGCTGGAAACAGATGTGTGGGACCATAAGAAGCTAAAAAACATCATCACCCATACCCAAACAGAAATTGACCGTCTTGATAAGTTACAGGCCTCTGGCAATTGGGTCGATGCCATGCGCATGCATATCCTGCCTGAGGAAAAATGTTTCACATGGTGGAGCTATCGCGCACGTGATTGGCGTGCCTCAAACAAAGGGCGTCGTTTAGACCATGTCTGGGTGACACCGCCCCTAAAAGACAGTGTGAAATCCTGTGAAGTTTTGCTTGATTTACGCGGGCTTGAAAAACCCAGTGACCATGCCCCAGTGTTAGTGGAGTTTGACCTTTAGTCAATCACGCGCAGCAACTCTTTATCGTTGATAAAATAATCCGTATAGGTCTGGCGAAAATAAGGGTCGTTATCGTTCCATTCCTCATGATAACCAAGGAAAGTGCGCAAAGTTTCCTTGGTCAGGATTTTATTGACCTTCGCAATGACCTCTTTGCCAAAGTCACTATTGTTACAAGCCACATAGACCTTTTTAAACAGGTAATGTTCGCGAATGTTGTAGCTGACATACTCATTTTCGATGCCAAAAACCCGTTGTTGGGTGGTGATGGTGGTGGGATAACCGATCGTGTAATCGGCCCGCCCGCTTTTAAGCAGGCGTAAATCCACATCATTGCGCCCACCGGAAAGTTCAATGAGGTTTTTCTGCCCCATATAGGGTTTTAACCATGGGAAAAGCACGGGATAGCGGGTTTGCTTGGCATCTTCATTAAAATTGATTTTCTGAATGATCAGTTTTAAATCCGACTGCTTTAAAAGCTCTCCGATGGAGACTGTACTTCCCGGACTTCCAATACGCTTTGCATGGCGTTTATGAAAAATAAGCACATGGGGCGGAGTAAAAGAATAAGGCTTAGACTCAACCAATTGCCCCGGAAAGAAACCGCCCCATAAATGGGCTGAACAGCGCTGTGGCTTTAAGACTTCACTGCTCCAACGCGGGATATTGACCCGTTGGATTTTATGATCATAGTCCGGTAAATGCGTCATAAAATATTTCAGGAATTTATCGCCATAACCCTGATTTTTCCATTTACCTGCCTTCACAAACTCAGGGGGTAAATCCCAGATAAACCAAGTAATGCTCTCTTTGGCCTGCGCAGTTGATAAACAACTGAAAAACAAAAAAACAAGCAGGACAAAACGCATCGCATTACATCCCCAAAAAGGCCAAGGCCATACCTGCGGTAAGGGCCAGCGCAAGGATCACCCCATTGCGAATACCGATTCTAAAGGAATTGGGCTCACTCTCCACATGGATGGGATGAGCAGGCGAATGGGAGGGCGCTATGGGTTGATCGTCTAAATGCACAGGTTCATTAGCAGCGGTAATACTATCATCATTGAGCCACTGTTTAAGACCATTTACGATTGCCTGTTGATGGCTTAAACGCTCCCCACCTTCAATCCATTGCATACATTCTGCACACGCACGCACATAAGACTGTGCCCCGCGCACATTTGGGGAATGCACCACAACAGGGCGCCCTAAAAAGGCACTTTCTGCGATTTTAGGCTCAACAGGAATGGAGGTTTCAAAAACCTGTTCTTTAAAATGGGCGCGCACTTCCTGATTAACCAGTTTATGGAGCTTCTGGTTCTGGTCACTCAAGGTCATGAGAATGCGAAAATCAAGATCATGCTCGGCCTCAAGGCGGATATCATTGATGGATTTTTCCATCTGTTGCAATCCGGCAATGGCGAAACTCTCACTTTGCACCGGCACAATCACCTTTTGGGCCGCTACAAGCGCATTCAGACTGAGAATGCCAAAAGACGGCGGGCAATCAATCAGGATATAATCATATTCTGTGGCATCTTCCTGCAAGCTTTCGCGCAACCAAAATTCTGGGTCTTCCTCATCCGGTGACACACTGCTTAAGGCCGCTAATTGGAAAGTCGCGGGGATAAGCGAGACATTGGGAAGATCGGTCTCTAAGGCCACATCTGGAATTTTGGCATCACCCAAAACAAGCTCATAGCTGCCTTTGGAAATGGATTTGGCATCAAGGCCCAAGCCTGTGGCCGCATTGCTTTGCGGGTCCATATCAATAATGAGTACAGACTTCGCCCCAGCGGCAAATGCACTGGCCATATTCAAGGTCGTTGTGGTTTTCCCCACCCCGCCCTTATGGTTCATCACGGCGATTATAGCGCTCATTGATCTACTCTTTTTATCCCTGTTTCTATTTAGAGTAAGGTCTATGGCGCTGAAGTCAAAGTAAGAAATGCGAATTTTTCTTAATTGATTATAATTCGTTTCATAATTACTTGTTTTATTAGGGTAATTTTATATTAGATAAAACTCTACTTTGCGATATTTTAGGGGACACAAAGCCCAATAAAAAACGCCTTTCCCGCGATAACGAGAAAGGCGCTTTAAATCAAATTCTTTGGATATAATTAGCCGCGACGTGGCATCAAAACCCAGTAATCTAGATCAAGAACAACATCTGGGCTGTATTTGCCGTCTTCACCTTTATAAGGGAAGCCCTCAGTTGGCTGATCTTTTGTCGCAACCAGACGCAGACGAAGCGCGCCCATGTCAGAGCGGCCTTTGATTTCCTGCTTATCCAACACTTCAGACCATGCAAAGATTGTATTGCCAGAGAAAGTCGGGTTGGCATGTGCGCCAGCATTGATCGCAGCCACTTTAAAGGCATTGCCCAAACCGTTGAAAGACAGGCCGCGTGCCAATGAGATAATGTGACCGCCATAAATCAGGCGTTTGCCAAAGCGGTTATCTTTTGCGGCAAACTGATCAAAGTGAACTTTTGCTGTGTTTTGATACAAGCGCGTTGCCATCTGGTGTTCAGCTTCCTCAATGGTCATGCCATCAATATGGTCGATTTTCTCGCCCACTTCATAGTCTTCCCACAGGTGAGGAGAGCCAGCCAGTTCACAATCATATTTAGAGAAATCCAGACCTTCAGCAATAACCAGATCATCCACATCCACCACTTTTGGCAGCTCAGGAATAACGGCTTCTGGTGTTGGGGCATCAAGATTTTTCTTCTTCACCATCACCCAGCGTACATAATCCAGAACGACTTCATCTTTCTGGTTCACACCCACTGAATTGACATACACAACGCCTGTTTTGCCGTTGGAGTTTTCTTTCAAACCGATCACGGTTGAGGTGGTGCGCACCGTATCACCGGGATAAACAGGTGCGCCAAAACGACCCGCTGCATAGCCAAGGTTAGCCACTGCGTTTAAGGAGACGTCCGGTACTGTTTTACCAAAAACCATATGGAAGGCGAGCATGTCATCAAGTGGCATGGCTTCAAAGCCCAGTTCCATGGCATAAGGTTCAGCCGAATGCGGCATATGGCGAAAACCATAAAGCGCTGTATATAAAGATACATCGCCTTCGGTTACCGTGCGCGGTGTGGCGTGAACAAGCTCTTGACCAAGGGAGAAATCTTCAAAGAAGTTACCCGGATTTGTTTTTGTCATAACTGGACGTCCTTAAATCTTAAAGAATCAGAATTTGGACGTTTTCTAACACCTTTTGCAGCGCAATAAAAGGTGTTTTCTATAGAGGTATGTTGAAATTTTATTTCCTTAAAGCCAAGCAAAAATCAATTGATCATTTTGCGCACGGCTTGCAGTAAATCCTGCGCATTCACAGGCTTTACCATAGAGACATCAAACAAAAACTCACCCATTTTCAAGGCTTCATAAGGAGAGATCCGATCCCCACCTCCGGTAATGACCAAGAGCTTGGGACGATTTTCCAATTTATGGGCAAAACTCGCCACTGAAAGACCGTCTCCCTCAGGCATCAGCAGATCAGTTAAAACCAAGTCAAAATCTGATTGATTTAAAAAATCCGAGGCCTCTTTGCCATTAGTTGCTGTGGTGACCTCATGCCCCTCCGCACTGAGTATGGTTTCATAAGCAAACCTGATTTCTGCAACATCTTCTGCGACTAATATCTTTGCCATTACACCCTCCCTTATTTTAATAAAATTTTATCTTTTTTAAAGGGTGCCTACGTCACCCAAATAGGGGGGATTGAGAGAAATAAATACTTTAAATAACACTTTATGGTTTAGTGGATGCAAATAACCACCCCGTAAAAAGATTATAGTCTACTTATTCAATCAAAAATGGACTTTCAGGGTCATGCTTTTTTGCATTTGTCAGGGCGCGATTCTGATTATAGGTGGCATAGCAATATTCACAGCCATGAAGGCAGCTATTATAGGCCCCGATATCAACAGATTTCACACAGCCACAATTTTTACGTTGCCCAGAATCTTTTTTAAATCTGACCTTTAGCTCAGTAAATCTACTTATAAGCCCTTCATCAATACATTGACCTGCACTGATCCCAAAACACTCTAAATCGCTTTCTTCCGCGCAGGAATACAGGGTCAATCCATTCCTATCAGCCTCATTTTTAAATTGATTAATAAATTCTTCCAATAGGTTATTATGCAATCTTAAATTATCATAATTTAAGCCCTCAATTTTATCCAGATTACGCTCTGTTTTGGTATAAAAGTCTGCCATGCTGATAACCGCACGTTGACTATGGCCTTTAAGCTTTCCTGCAATTGTACCAAAGACCTTCATATGGTCTTGGGGTTGTACCAAGTTTGACAACAAAATAGGATCATAACGCCAAATAACGCGCTCTGGGCCAATGCGCTCAGATAAGGCCTGAAAGGTCTCAATGGCTTGATCTAGCTTGGGGGTTTTCCTCTCCAGCGCGCGGGGGTATCCGGTAATGGTGTAATGGAAATAATAGGGTATTTTCAGATCATCCAGCTCACCTAAATGATCCATCAAAGGCGCGGGATTGCGGGTCCAAAAAACGATGCAATCCACGTCTTGTGGTAAAAGCGAGACCTTCTTTACCTGATGATAATTAAACGGATTGCGCGTTTGCACAAAGCCTGCACGCAGACGATTGATAAACCATTTGCTATAAAAGGCGGGAATATCGGTGCGTCTGGACGCGCTGATGATCATTTATAAGATCGCAGCAATGCGCCCCATGGCTTCTTCGATGATGGCTTGTTCATGAACAAGGGCAAGCCGGATATAGCGCGTCCCCGGGTTTTCCCCCGTTTCATCTGTCTTGGCAAGATATTCCCCTGGAATGACACGCACTGCGCATTTTTGCCAAATCTCAAGGGCGGCGGCTTCCCCATTTTCCCAACGCTCAGACACATCCAGCCACAAGAAGAACCCCCCTGCTGGGCGATAAAAACCAAGACGCGAGCCCAAATGGCGCTCTGCTGCATCAATCTTCATTTTATAAAGGCGGCGGTTCTCAGCCACATGCTCATCATCGTTCCAAAGCGCAACACTGGCAGCTTGTAACGGCAAAGGCATGGAGGCCCCACCATAATTGCGCAACCCGATGAAAGATTTAATCAGATCAAGATCACCCGCCACAAAGCCAGAGCGCAAGCCCGCTGCGTTTGAGCGTTTAGAAAGAGAATGAAACACCAATAAATTCTTTAAAGACCCGGTTTCTTGGGCAATTCCCAAGGCCCCATGGGGTTTATCTCTATCATAAAGCTCTGCATAACATTCATCCATCAACAAGATAAAATCATGGTGGCGCGCAAGCTCCAGCGCTTTTCGCAAATAATCCAGATCAGCCACCATGCCTTGCGGATTACCCGGTGAGCATAAAAAGAGCAAACTGGTTTTCGCCCAGATTTCCTCACTGACGGCTTCAAGGTCCGGCATAAAGCCATTTTCAGGACCTGCAGGTAAGTAAACAGGTGTGGCTTCATTCATCACAGCCGCGCCCACATAAACCTGGTAAAACGGATTTGGTACCAACACCAGTGGCTTTTCTTCCCCCTTTGCCACGCGTTCAATCAACAGATTGCCCACTAAAAACAAAGCTTCGCGTGTACCACATACGGGCAGGACGTTTTCTGTGCTTAAAAAATCCTCTTTCAAGGCAAAGCGACGATCCAGAAAATCTTTAATGGCTGTGCGCAACTCAGGCGTGCCGGCAATCGGGGGATATTTATTCCACAAGGTCGCATGGTCATTCATGGCCTCTTGCAACAATTTAGGCGGTTGGTGTTGCGGCTCTCCAATCGACATGGCAAGTGGTTGCAAGCCTTCAGGTGTGGCGTGATGATCTAAAAGATCGCGCAAACGCTGGAAAGGGTAATCACTAAGCAGGGAAAGAGAGGAATTCACCATAATCAACAGGCCTTAAATAGAGTCTCGTTGCCCTCTTATATCGGGCAAGTTTCGCATGCACGCAAGCCCGATCACAAAAAAGATCAAAATTGTCGCCATGCCTGCGCGTTGTGAGGCAAAAATCTCAGTCATCACGCCAACCAGCAGCGGGCCGATAAATGCTGTCGCTTTACCTGATAGGGCATAAAGGCCAAACAGCTCTGTTCTGATTTCTTTAGGCGAGATATGGGCCATATAGGTCCGGCTTGCAGCTTGTGCAGGCCCCATAAACAGCCCCAAGCTTAACCCTAAAATTAAAAAATGGGTTTTATCACTGACCAAAAGTGTCCCGCTTGCAATGAGGGAAATAGAGATCAATGCAATGATAATCACCCGCTTTGGCCCTAAACGATCATCTAACCAGCCAAAACCTGCCGCACCAAGGCCTGCGGTAACATTAATGCCAATACCAAAAATAATCAGCTCGCTAAAAGCCATATCAAAGGTGCCGGCTGCATAAATCCCACCAAAGGCAAACAACGTATTAAGCCCATCCGTATAAATCATACGGGTGAGCAAATAGAAAAAGATATCGGGATGATCCCGCCAGCCTTTAAGGGTTGATTTTAACGTTGCCAGCCCTTTGGAAACGGCTTTTGTAACAGGCGTGCGGTTTTGGCGATCCGGTACAAACAAAAATAAGGCACAGGCAAATAAACTGTACCATAGCGCCACAAACGGGCCGGAAATGCGCAAATGTTCTGCCAGCGTCTTATCAAGGCCAAATAAAGGCGTCTCATTTTGTACAAACAGCACCAAAACAAGAGCCAGCGCGAGTAAGCCCCCCAAATAGCCCAGCCCCCACGAAAGGCCTGAAAGCAGCCCCTCCCTGCCCGGTGTGGCAAGGCCGGGCAACATGGCATTGTAAAACACCATGGCCATTTCAAAGCCAAATGTCGCAAGCCCCACACAGGTTAGGGCAAAAACAATGGAGCTTTCCTCAGGTGTGGCAAACCATAAAAGGGCCGACCCACTCACACACAAAAAGGAAAAGAGAAAAATCCACGGCTTGCGCGCCCCGCTTTGATCCGCAATCGCGCCAAACACAGGGGCACATAGAGCAATAAAAAAGGCCGCAATACTGGTGGCATAGCCCCAAAGCGCCGTGCCTGTGACCTCATCAGGGGCAATGCCTTTTGAGAAATAAGCCGCAAACACAAAGGTGGTAATGACCGTGGGAAAAGCAGAATTGGCAAAATCAAACAAGGCCCATGAGGTTTGTTGAAGGCGACTTCCAGCCATTTAAAACTCCATGTCCTTATTTTTTTAACGCCCCACTGGTACTTACTCGCCAGCCTCTTCATTCAATCCCACTAAAGCGCGGGTATAGTCTTTGGCATCAAAGGGTTGTAAGTCTTCAGCCCCCTCGCCCACACCAATGGCAAAGATCGGTTTATTGAATTTCTCAGCCAAGGAGACCGCAATCCCGCCTTTGGCTGTGCCATCCAGTTTGGTCAGGATAATACCTGTCACATTGGTGACTTTATCAAATAGTTCAACTTGGGAATGGGCGTTTTGACCCACGCCTGCATCTAACACCAAAATAGTATCATGCGGCGCGCTTTCATCGACTTTCTTGATGACGCGAACAATTTTTTCAAGCTCGTCCATCAAGTGGGATTTATTTTGTAAACGCCCTGCGGTATCAATCAACAACACATCGATTTCTTGTTTTTGGGCTTCTTTCACCGCATCAAAGGCCAAGGCTGGGGCATCAGCACCTGTTTCTTTGGCAACCACGGGTACGCCTGCGCGCTCCCCCCAGACTTTGAGCTGTTCAACAGCGGCGGCGCGAAACGTATCGCCCGCAGCCAGCATGACTTTTAAGTCTTGTTGTTTAAACAGACCTGCGATTTTACCAATGGAGGTGGTTTTACCAGACCCATTAACTCCACAGACCAACACCACATGGGGTTTATGATGAACGTTGATTTCCCATTCCGTATTTACCGGTTCCAAGATCGGTTCAATCTCTTCGGCAATGGCGGCTTTAAGTTCTTGATCGCTCAAGTCTTTACCAAAACGGGTCTTGGCAATGCCTTTAACGATCTTGGCTGCACTTTCCAGACCCATATCAGACATGATCAATGTATCTTCAAGGTCTTCTAAGGCCTCTTCATCCAGCTTTTTCTTGGTGAAGACACCGCCTGTCAATTTATCAGAAGATTTGCTTAAACCTTCTTTGAGGCGCGACATCCAACCTTTTTGATCTGTTTCAGTCATTTAAAACCCGTTCCCCAATAAGACTACCATCTTGAATTTTCACAATTTTTGCAGCAACGATTTGGCCTGCATCCACATCATCTGTCAATTGAACCGGACAATAATGTTCACAATGGCCTGCGTTGTTTTTTTCTACCAGTACAGAGACAGTTTTACCAACACGTTCTGCCATAAATTCATCTAAAGCCGCCTCGCCCAACGCGCGGATTTTTGCAGCACGCGCTTTTCGCACATCACCCGGGACTTGCGGCATGCGCGCAGCGGGCGTGCCTTCGCGCGATGAATAAGGAAAAACATGGGCAAAGGTGATGTTACAGCGCGCCAAGGTTTCCATGGTTGTGGCAAACATGGCCTCATCTTCAGTGGGAAAACCTGCAATGATATCTGCACCAAATACCGCATCAGGGCGACGTTTTTTGATCTCATCACACAGTGAGATCGCATCTAACACCGTATGGCGGCGTTTCATGCGTTTTAAAATCATATCCTCACCAGATTGCAGGCTGAGATGAAAATGCGGCATCAAACGCGGCTCATTTGAAATAACCTCAAGCAAATCCTCATCAATGGCTGCGGGGTCAAGCGAGCTTAGGCGCAAGCGCGGTAATTGCGGCACATTACTCAGCACACGGCGCACCATCTGACCAAAGCTGGGTTTACCGGGCAGGTCCGGCCCATATGAAGTCACATCCACACCCGTAAGCACCACCTCACGATAGCCACGCTCCACCAGATTTTTAACCCGATCGACAATTTCGCCAATAGGGACAGAGCGATTAGGACCGCGCCCAAAAGGAATAATGCAAAAAGTACAGCGGTGATCACAGCCTTGCTGCACCTCAATAAAGGCGCGCGTATGCCCATCAAACCCATCAATGAGGTGATGAGCCGTTTCGCGCACTTCCATAATATCGGTGACTTCAATCAGCTCTGTGCGCTCTGGCAAAAAGCTTTCAACTTCGAGCTTTTCCTTATTGCCAATGACACGATCAACCTCATCCATTTCAGCAAAGGCTTCTGGATCGATTTGAGCGGCACAACCTGTCACAATGATTTTGGCATTGGGGTCTTTTTTGCGCATTTTACGAATGGTCTGGCGCGCTTGGCGCACGGCTTCACCCGTAACCGCGCAAGTGTTGATGATCACCGCATTATCAAGGCCGGCCTCCTCGGCGTTTTTGCGCATAACCTCAGACTCATAGGTATTGAGCCGGCATCCCAATGTGACAACTTTGGCTTCAGACACCTTGTTTCTATGCCCCCGGATAGACCGATGAATGAAACGTCCCGCTAAAGGCACGGCTTGCCGGACCCGTCATGAGAATCTCACCATTTTCCAGCCATTCAATATTAAGTGTGCCGCCATCCAGCACCACATCAGCGCAGCGTCCTTCAATCACACCACGGCGAACCGCTGCAACCACAGTGGCACATGCCCCTGTGCCACAAGCTTGGGTAATCCCTACACCGCGTTCCCATACCCGCATGCGCAAGGCACCCTCTTTTGTTTTAGAGACCACTTCCACATTAATGCGATCGGGAAAAAACGGATGGGTTTCCACATGCGGGCCTGCAGCTACCAGATCAATACTTTCTGCATCTTCAACAAAATAAACCGCATGGGGGTTTCCCACATTCACCCCAACAGGGGATTCAAGCGGGCCTACCGTCACAGGCATGTTTAAGGTATCGCATTGCGCTGCGGTTGGGATTTCCTCCCAGCCTAGGCGGGCCGGACCCATATTAACCGTCACGCTACCCTCATGGGCTTGTGTGGCATGAAGAAGGCCAACAACGGTTTCCACCACCACATCGGACTTGCCTGTTTCATCCATCATAATGCGCGCAATGCAGCGTGTGGCATTGCCACAGGCCTCAACCTCATTGCCATCGGCGTTGCGAATACGCATGAACACATCGGCCTTTTTATCTTTCGCCGGTTCCATCACGATAAATTGGTCACATCCTGCACCTGTGCGTCGGTCGGCCATCGCCTGCACCTGTGTTACGCTCAGTTCAATCGGAGTCTCGCGGGCATCCAGCACAACAAAATCATTGCCAAGCCCATGCATTTTAATAAACGGTAACATAAAATCTTATATGGGCTTTTTTTACCCTTAAGTCCATAGGTTACTTAGGCGCTAAACGTCTGAAACGTTCCAGATGGAAAAAGGCATGTTCGCGCTCATAGGCATATTGCTTACCCACCGGACAGGCTTGGCGGGCCAGACAGCCATATTTCATGCAGGAACCTTCAAGGTTTTTATTGAGAAAATCGATACATTTTTGAAACTTAAACGGCTTATCTTGTGAAAAAGCCTCAACCGGACAGCTTGAAAGACAGGGCTTTGTAAAACAGCGCTCGCATGGTGAGGCCTCATCAGGAATGTCCGGTACATCCTCAACCGCCTGATCAAACAAAAACACCGCACGATACGCATGCCATAAGCCATATTTAGGATGGATCAACGGACCAATGGGAGAAGGAAACACACAGTCGGCTTTTTCTGCCCAAAACTGAAAAGGTGCATAATTCGGCCCATCAAAGGGATAAATGACCGTGGCGCCAATTTTCTGGGCCAACGCATCCATGGATTTGCGGGTCCAGTTATCCATGGGATTTGGCTCAATCCAGTCTTCATGTTCACGACCGAACTGTTTCCACATTTTTGAGCCGACATTGCCGACCAGCAGATAGGTACTATTCTCAACAAAGCCGCCGCGCAAGCATAGCCCATAGGGTTCCAACTCTTTATCAATGTCGAGATAGGAAACCATCTGCTGTCCTTATTATTATTTTTTAAGAACGCGCCCAACCTTGATGTTGAAAGAACACAACCACCAAAACAGGCACCACTAAAAAGGCAAAGTCACTCACTGCCCGAATAGGGGCCTGAGCCAAAAACATCACATCTGCAATTTCAATAGCCACAGCCAGCAAAACAATCGGGGCCACACAAACCAGACGGGTCATGGGCAAGCGGAAGATTAATCCGCATATTAACCAGACCAATAAACCAATGATAATCAGCTTGGCATCATAGCTAAATGGAAACAGGCTCAGTATTTGTAATTTGATATCGCCATACATGGTTTTCCACCTTTAACAAAAAATAATTTCTCTATCTTTCATTATAAGGTGAAAAACTTAAGAAAATATTTCTGAAACAAAAGGCGAAATAAAACGAAACATTATCAACCTTGAAGAACTACGTAGATATACGTTATCTTCTTAATATTAAGTTATTCTAAATCAAAGGTGTTGCCATGACGTGGGCAGTAGTTGGTTTAATGGGGATGTTTATGGTCGGTATGGCCTGCCTTTACACCCAGTTCAAATAAACCGTTTTATCCAACGTTATCAATCAGGCGTGCTTTTCCAAGAAAAGCCGCAGCAAGGACCCTAATGGGCTCCCCCTTGACCGCTTCTTGCGCGATATCATCTGCCTTGCGGATCAAGATGTAATCCACCTTATGAAAACCTGCATCAATTAATTGCTGGCTTGCCCATTTTGACAAGGCCTCAGCCTTGCCGCCTACTTTAAAACGCTCAGACACTTCTGAGATCGTTCGATAAAGCACAGGCGCAATTTCACGTTCTTCACGGATCAAATAGGCATTGCGCGATGACATGGCCAGACCATCGCTTTCGCGCACGGTTGGCACCCCTTTAATATCAACCGGAATATTTAAATCCGCACTAAAACGCTTAATAACATTGAGCTGCTGATAGTCTTTTTCGCCAAAAAAAGCCTCATCGGGCAGGGCTTGCAACAACAGCTTGGTTACAACGGTTGCCACCCCATCAAAAAAACCGGGGCGAAACTCACCTTCAATAATATCACCAAGGCCAGCCACACTGACTTTGGTGACCCCACCATCTGCGCCATACATTTCTTCAACATTTGGCGCAAACAGCAAATGCCCGCCAACTGAGGCCAGCTTGGCTGCATCTTCAGCTTCTGTGCGTGGATAAGTCTCTAAATCTTCATTGGGGCCAAATTGCTTTGGATTGACAAAAATCGTCGCGATGACACGATCACAAGTCTCAAGCGCTGTTTTCACCAAGGCTAAATGACCTTCATGCAGCGCGCCCATGGTTGGCACCAAACCAACCTTAAGACCATTTTTGCGCCACTCACTGACTTGTGCGCGTAACTCTGCAACCGTGCGGACTGTCGCCAATGCCATGTTATTTATCCCCTTTATAACCAAAGCAATGTTCTGGCGCGGGGAAAGTACGCGCACGCACTTCCTCTTTATATCCTTCAACCGCCGTTGTGATCATTTCATCCATCTGGGCATAACGTTTCACAAATTTCGGCTTAAATTCAGCAAACAGGCCGATCAAATCTTCGGTTACCAAAATTTGCCCATCACATTGTGGCGAAGCCCCAATACCAATGGTTGGCACATCAATTTCCTTAGTGATGCGCACACCTAACGGTTCAACAACCCCTTCAACCACAACAGCTGATGCGCCCGCCTCTGCAACGGCTTTTGCATCTTCCACAATACGCTCAGCCGCATCTTCCGTGCGCCCTTGAGATTTAAAACCGCCAAAGGCATGAACCGATTGCGGGGTCAGCCCCACATGGGCCACAACGGGAATGCCGCGTTTTACAAGGAAGTTAATGGTCTCAGCCATTTCAACGCCGCCTTCAAGCTTTACACCAGAACAGCGCGTTTCTGCCATGACGCGCGAACAGTTGCGAAAGGCCATTTCAGGGGATTCTTCGTAGGAGCCGAAGGGCATATCCACAATCACACAGGCCTTGTCTGAGCCACGCATCACACCTTTACCATGGGCAATCATCATATCAACGGTGACACCAAGGGTGCTGTCCATACCGTAAAGCACCATGCCCAAGCTATCGCCCACCAAGATCAAATCCACATGATCATCAATCAGGCGTGAAATCGAGGTTGTGTAAGCTGTCAGACAGACGATGGGTTCAGCACCTTTGCGTGCGACCAAATCTGTTAAAGAGATACGCTTGGTATTGCTTGCTTTACTCATTTTTCTTTTTCCTCTGGCGGCAAAGGTTTATCGTCATCATCAAACAAAATGCGCGATGCATTGCCTTCCATGTCGTCATATTGTCCTGATTTCAAGGCCCACAAAAAGCCAGCCAGCCCAAGACCACCTAAAAATAACATGGCCGGAATGAGATATAACAAGCTTTTCAAGATACTTTTCCTCTGCTTAAGCGTAACGCATTCGCTATCACTACCAAAGAAGAGGTAGACATGGCAACTGCTGCAATCAAGGGGGTGACATATCCCGCAACCGCTAGGGGTACGGTAATGCTGTTATATAAAAACGCCAAGCCAATATTCTGCTTCACCAGTTTATCTGCTTTTCGCGCCACACCAAGCACTTCTAACACAGGCCGGAGCTTTTCGCCCTGAAAGACCGCATCAGCCGTATTTTGCGACACATCAATAGCAGAAGACGGCGAAAGCGAGACAGAGGCCGCAGCCAAGGCTGGCGCATCATTTAACCCATCACCCACCATGAAAGGTGCCTCCATTTTTTCAAGCGCCTCACATTTATCAGATGGGCTGCACTGGGCTTGCCAATTTTCAATCTTAAGCTCATCTGCTACTTTTTGGGCGGGCTCAAGACGATCACCTGAAAGCAGATGCACGTCATAAGAAAGGCCTTTAAGGCGCTCGATCACCTCTTTGGCATCACCGCGCAAATGATCAGAGAATTTCAAACATTTTGCAGCCTGCCCTTCTATAGCCAACCACAGCTCCGGCCCATCACAAAGCGCAGCTTCTTGATTGCCACACCATTGGCGGCTGCCCAAACGCACGCCCTGTGCCTCAAGCCCACAACCGGGAACCTCTTTTACCCCAGAGCGCACGGCAATATGCGGCACAGCACGGCATAAAGCGCGCGATAAAGGATGTTTGCTCGCCCCTGCAAGGGAGGCGGCAAGCTCCAGCTCTTCTTGGCTGAAACTGTCGGCATTTACAAATTGCGCCCGCCCTAAAGTCAATGTCCCTGTTTTATCAAACACGACATTTTTCACACGGGCCAAACGCTCAAGCGCGGTGCCTGTTTTGACCAAAATACCTTGGCGCATCAAGCGACCTGAGGCAATGACCTGCACCACAGGGACCGCCAAGGCCAAAGCGCACGGACATGTGATGATCAAAACCGCAATGGCATTAAGTAATGCCTCGTTCCAGACAACCCCGCCAAGGAAGAACCAGTAAACAAAGGTCACCAAAGATAAGATATGCACAACCGGGGCGTAATAGCGCGCGACACGATCAGCCAAGGCTACATAGTTTGCCCGCCCGGCTTCAGCCTCTTCCATCAGGCGCACGATCTCTGCCAATAGGGTGCCTTCCCCTGTGGCATTGACGCGGATTTTAAGTGGGGCTGATAAATTAGTCGTGCCTGCAAAAACCTGATCTTCAGTTTTTACCATAACAGGTACCGACTCGCCTGAAATCAAGCTGGTATCAATATCTGACTGACCATCAATCACTTCGCCATCAACTGCGACACGCTCACCCGCAGCACATAGGACAATCATTTTGTCTTTGACCTGATCAGGCGGCAAAAGCGATTTTGTTCCATCCTCATTTAAGACCGTGACGGCCACAGCATTTAAGCCAAGGAGATGTTCTGCCGCGCCGCGCGCACGTCCGCGTGCCCGACGATCAAGATATCGCCCAACGAGGAGGAAGAATAATAAACTGATAGCAGAATCAAAATAGGCATGTTCCGCCCCATTGATCACCTGAAACAGGCTCATACCCGCTGCTAATAAGACCGCAAGTGAGATTGGCACATCCATATTGAGCCGCCCAATGCGCAAGGCCGTGAGGGCAGAGCGAAAAAATGGTCTCCCCGCATAGGCCACAGCCGGCAGGGCCACAAGGGCAGACAGCCAATGCATGAGATCGCGCGTGCTTTCCATCATCCCTTGGGAATAGCCCGCCCAGATCGACACGCTAAAGAGCATCACATTTGCTGCGGCAAACCCGGCAACTGCCATGGCGCGCAAAAGCTCTTTTTCGCCTTTTTCATTTTCTGAATTTAAAAGACAGGGGTCATAAGGCACCAGACGATAGCCCAGCCCCGTGATCATGGCGACAAGCGCGTTGGGATCAATCTCCTCACCTTGCCATTTAAGAACAAGGCGGCGTGTGGACATATTAACCCGGGCTTGGCGCACGCCTTCTTGGCGACCAAGGGCGGTTTCGATCAACCAAACACACGCGGCGCAATGGATTCCTTCCACCATGAGGTAAAGGGTTTTTACATCACCCTCATCTTCAATAATATGGGCGTGATAATCAATGACGACGCCTTCATCTTCAGGGCGCAATGCCTTGGCTTCAGGGTCGATAACCCGGCGCTCGTAGTAGGTTTTGAGCCCCAGACCATTGATGAGTTCATAAGCCCCGTGACAGCCTTTACAGCAGAATCCTTCACCCCCGTCTGAATGGGCTGGAATGGGATCACCACAATGTAAGCAACTGGCTGTCATTTTTCGTCCTTCATCCTTATCACACGATAATGCGCGATCAACACTGGATGTCAGGGTTTTACATCAAAATGCCACCGCACAACAAGTGTAACGGTGACATTGAAACAAGACTCTTTAAGGCTGTTATCGAACGACAACACGCTCAACGAGCTGATATTGACGGCCCAAGCTTTCAGCATGAACGCGCGTATCCCATTGACCGGGTACAGGCAAGACGATCTCGCCTGAGACAACGCCATCACCTGTCATATCGACAGGCTCATCCACATCTAGCCCTTCTGAAGTTGGGCGAATGAAGAAGATATGGGCCTTTAGGCCTTTAACGGGCTTTTTATTGTGATCAAGGAAAGTCACCTGATAGGCTACCTTTCTTTGCAGATCAACCGACTCAAGCGGGGAGACATCGATCTTCACATCCCATCCAAGGGCTGCTTGTGCTTTCGCGCCCGCCACATTGTTGTCATAGGCTAAGCCCTTGAGGTAATGGTCCTTGGTTTCCAATCCTGTCCAGCTATCATATGCAAAAAACATCATGATGCCGTTTACAGTGATGATCACGGCAAAAAAGCCGACGAAAATCCAAGGGTACCACCAGCCCGGTGCGCGTTGTTTACTCATTAATTAGGTCCACGAAATACGGTTGTCTGACTGAGAATGTCGCCAGTTTCCTTGTCCTTGAGGATAAAGTCAATGTCTGTCGACTTCCCATCAAGTACAGCACGCGGTGCTTTGAGGAAAATTTTAAATGCGCCGATGCGATCTGCACCAACAGTGAGGTCCAATTTAGGCTGCTCTTTTGCCTCTTGGCCGATCATGGTCATATTCACCTTATCAAGGCCTTCAATGGAAAGTTCATAGTTTTTCAACTCCGATTCCATATTGAGGATTTTATAGGTATAGCCGTTGCGAATGGTGCCATCAGACAAAGTCACAAACAGTGGGGCACGATCACGAATGATATTGACTTCAAGACGCTCGCGCATACCAAGACTGGTTAACAAAACAGCCAAAACAGCTGTTAAAATAACCGCATAATAGATCGTGCGCGGACGAATCAGGTGAACCTGTTTGCCCAAGCCTTTTTCACGCGCAATCATATTTGTATAGCTATCGTATGAAATCAGGTTTTTCGGCAGGTCGAATTTTTCCATCATGGTGTTACAAGCATCAATACACAGCCCACAGCCGATACATTCCATCTGCTGGCCTTCACGGATATCAATCCCGGTTGGACAAGCCTGCACACACAGTGAACAATCCACACAATGACCACGCTCGGAGAAATCACGGTTCTTACCCGGTTTTGCCCGCGGTTCCCCACGCCAATCTTCATAGGTGACCAGCAATGAGTCTTCATCGGTCATCACCCCTTGGAAACGACCATAAGGGCACATGTAGAAACACACCTGCTCACGGGCAAAACCCGCCATGAGATATGTCATAGAGCTTAAGATACCCAGCGTAATCAACGCCCAGCCGCCAAGCTCACCTGAAAGAATTTCTTTGGTGATAGTTGGGGCATCATTGAAATACCACAGGAAGGAAAGCCCCATAAATAAGGAGATCAAAATCCAAATGACATGTTTGGCAATGCGCTTGGTGATTTTATCAAGTGAGAGAGGCGCTTTATCAAGGCGGATACGCTTGTTGCGATCACCTTCAATAAATTTCTCAACCATCATGAACAGATCAGTCCAGACCGTTTGGAAACAGGCAAAGCCACACCACACACGCCCGGCAATGGCAGAAGCCGCAAACAGACTTACCGCAGCCAAGATTAAAAGCCCGGTCAGGTAATAAACTTCCTGAGGCCAAATCTCAATCCAGAAAATATAGGCACGTCGCCCCGGTAGATCAAACAGGATGGCCTGATCCGGCACACCTTCACCGCGGTCCCAACGTACCCACGCAAAACAATGATATAATGCAAGGAAAACCCACAACAGGCGCGTCTTCCATTGACGAAATGCGCCTTTAAAAATACGTGGATGAACTTTGACACGATCCGCATATAACGGGCCGTCACCACCTTCATTTGGTTTTGGTATTGCGACTGCTTCAGGTTTCGCCATGGTTTTCACTCGATCTCTGGGTCAACAAATGTTGTGGTTTTTTTATACTTGTTCTAGCCATTGTGCAATTGATAACCGTCAATTTCACACAATGAATCCGCAAATATTTTTGAATAATAATGTTTCTTGGTTTTTCATGAACGCCTTGGTTTATATAGGAAAGCAGAATATTAAGATATTCTAACCTATATAAACACCCAACAAAAAACGGTTGCCGAAAGTTTCGACAACCGTTTTTTTGTTCGATAAATCGAAACAGGCTTCTTACTGACCGCCACCCAAAGAGTGAACGTAGATAGAAACTTGTTTGATTTCTGTATCGGACAGACGACCAACCCAAGCTGGCATTACACCATGCTGTGGTTTGTTGATCTGAGCCACAACGCCGTCTTTACCAGCTTTGTACAACCAGATGCCATCGTTCAAACGAGGAGCACCAAGGTCTGCCATGCCAGCGCCGTCTTCAGCGTGACAAGAAGCACAGTTGTCGTTGTACAACATCTGACCAGCATCAGAACCGCCTTGACCACTAAGCTTCATAACATAATCAGCAATTTGGTCAGCTTCAGCTGCTGTGATTGTTTCATCAGAAACAAGCGCAGGCATATCTGAAAGACGTTCTTCATCATGACCTGAACGAATACCGTATTGAACAGTCGTCTGGATCTCTTCCAGAGTCCCGCCCCACAGCCAATCGTCATCAGCCAATACAGGGAAGTTCTTCGCACCAGAACCGCTTGCACCGTGACAAGGTTGACAGTTATCCGCGAAAATTACGCGTCCGCCAGCCATTGCGTAGTTCAACAATTCTGAATCTTTAGCAACTTCACCAATTTCTTTACCATCGAACTTGCTTGTCCATGCTTCGCGTGCTTTCGCAACAGCTTTCATTTCCGCAGCATGTTCGAGGCGGTTTGTAGTTTCGAATACACCTTTGGCGTAACCGTTTAGTGATGGCCATGATGGGTAAACTACCCAATAGCCAATCGCCCAAATGATACAAGCGTAAAAAGTTGTCAACCACCACTTAGGAAGTGGCGTATCCAGCTCTTTAATGCCGTCCCATTCATGGCCGGTGGTATTTGTGCCCGTTACCGGGTCCTTTTCCACGTTTGCCATACTAATCTCCTTAATCATCGTCCTGGAGGGGGATCTGGGAAGCTTCATCAAACTTCTTTTTATTCTTTGGCCGAAGCGCAAAGTATATGATCCCCACGAACAGGAACATCATCCACACGACCCATAACTGGCGTGCGATTGAGACTATGTCGTCCAAGCTCACGCTTGCACCTATCGAGCCATCTCGCCTTCAGGCTTATACGTAGTGAAATCCACCAACGTACCAAGCATCTGAAGATATGCGATCATTGCATCAAGCTCAGTGATTTTAGATGGATCACCATCGAAATCACCCAAAACAGCTTTCGGATAACGAGCCATTAGCTCATCCGTGTCGCCTTCGCCTTCGTCACCCATAGCTTGCGTGATGAAGTCGTTTGCAGCTTGTGCGATTTGCTCATCGGTATACGGATCACCCGCTGCACGCAGTGCAGAAAGGTGAGCCCCAGCATCTTTGAACGAAAGTTCTTTTTCAGCTAGGAAGCCGTACATTGGCATTACAGACTCAGGCACAACATCTTGCGGACGGATAAGGTGCGCAGCATGCCATGCGTTAGAGTATTTGCCACCAACACGTGCCAGGTCAGGACCTGTACGCTTAGAGCCCCACTGGAACGGGTGATCATACATAGATTCCGCAGCCAAGCTGTAGTGACCGTAACGCTCAACCTCGTCACGGAACGGACGAATTTGTTGAGAGTGACAGAGGTAACAACCTTCACGGACGTAAATGTTACGACCAGCCAACTCCAAAGGAGAGTAAGGACGCATACCGTCTACTTTCTCGATTGTAGAATCGATCGTGTAGAGCGGTACGATTTGTACCAGACCACCAACAGAAATGGTGATCACGATTGCGATCGCCAAGAGGATCGTATTTTTCTCGAATATTTCGTGTTTCATAACCGATCCCTTTACTCAGCTGCCGCGCCTTGTGGAGCAACAAATTCGTCTTCTTCACGGATGTCACCACCGATGGTTTTGATAAAGTTCCAAACCATGATCAATGCACCAAGAACGAAGAGAACACCACCACAAGCACGAATTACGTAGTACGGATGCATCGCTTCAACAGACTCGATGAACGAGTACTGAAGGAAACCGAGGTCATCGTACGCACGCCACATCAGGCCTTGCATGATACCGGAAATCCACATCGCAGTGATGTAAAGAACGATACCGATTGTCGCAATCCAGAAGTGATACGTAACCAAACGCAATGAGTACAGACGTGTACGACCCCAAAGCTTAGGAACGAGGTAGTACATTGCACCAAATGATACGAATGCAACCCAACCCAAAGCACCTGAGTGTACGTGGCCAACTGTCCAATCTGTATAGTGAGAAAGACCGTTAACAGCCTTGATAGACATAGCCGGACCTTCGAAAGTCGACATGCCGTAGAAGGCGATAGAAGCGATCAAGAAACGTAGTACAGGATCTGTACGCAGTTTTTCCCATGCACCTGACAAAGTCATCAGACCGTTGATCATACCACCCCAAGATGGCATCCACAGCATGATGGAGAATGTCATACCGAGCGTCTGAGTCCAATCTGGCAAAGACGTGTAGTGCAAGTGGTGAGGACCAGCCCAGATATACAAGAATACCAGTGCCCAAAAGTGGATGATCGACAGACGGTAAGAATATACCGGACGCTCAGCCTGCTTTGGCACGAAGTAGTACATCAGGCCCAAGAAACCCGCAGTAAGGAAGAAACCTACCGCGTTGTGACCATACCACCACTGAGTCATCGCATCTTGAACACCGCTTGCCCAAATGTAGGACTTAACGAAGCTCTCACCACCGAATAGAATAACCGGCAATGTGATGTTGTTACCCAGGTGCAAAACTGCAACGGTAATAATAAATGCAAAGTAGAACCAGTTTGCCACATAAATGTGAGAAACACGGCGTGTCATCAATGTGCCCGCAAAGGCGACAAGATACGCTACCCATACAACAGTTAAAAGAAGGTCAGCATACCATTCTGGTTCTGCGTACTCTTTGCCCTGGGTAACACCCAAAACATAGCCAAGAGCTGCAATAACGATAAATAGTTGATAACCCCAAAAAATAAAGTTTGCCAGTGCTTTACCGCCAAATAGCGGTGCACGACAAGTGCGCTGTACAACATAAAAAGATGTTGCAAACATAATAGAACCACCGAAGGCAAAAATTACTGCCGACGTATGGACCGGACGTACACGACCGAAAGTCGTCCATTCCAGACCGAGGTTCAGCGCCGGAAACGCTAATTGAAAAGCGATGAAAGTCCCGACGATAAAGCCGATGACACCCCAAAAAGTGGCTGCAAGTACAAACTTACGGACTACGTCCTCGTTGTACACCACATCGGAGGCACCAGTAGCTGTGGTCGCTTGGTTCATGCCGAACTCCTGTTCTTCCCGAAATTCGAACGCATTAAAGTCACAGCAAAAGATAAATGAAACACCCCCCAGCGCTCATCACCTTTGTGCATATGACTTTTGCATCCCGCTTCCAAACCCCATGCTTTCAACAAAAAAACATAAGTTGGAAGACTTGAAATATAGCGGCGAATATATGGAGCGCTTTGATATAAGTCAAATAGTGATTCCAAGTAACAGAAAGTTTATATTGATTATAAACTAGAGGTATATGTAAATATTAAATACTTACAATTCCCATAATTATTATGTTGAAATATATAGCGGCTTTTATATCAAACTTAAGTACTATTTTTAGTTCTATAGGCGGTTTTTAGCATTGCTTAAAAAATTGGTAGTTCCATTTTTTACTTTGCAATTACTTATAAATACTTATATCTCTAATAATTTAAGGGTTATTCCTTAGAGTAAATCAAGCATTGCCCAACATAGAATCATCTTTATATCTATTTACTACCCTATTCCCCTTGTTTTTATCTTTCTTTCGTCCCATTCTTAAGCAAGCCTTAACAACATTACTTTGGTTACGCCCTTTATGCTTTTTATCTCTCCAACTCGCTTTAAAGTCGGGTTCATGGCCTCTATGGCTTCTGCCTTTTTACTCATGGCTTGTGCCCCTGCACATCAAAAAGACCATCGCGCCACACCTGAAAGCGCCCATGGCAGGACTCTCAAACCCCTCGTAAAGTCCCAAAAAGCTATGATTTCCGTGGCTAACCCACTGGCGGCACAAGCAGGTTATAAAATCCTGCGCGCAGGCGGTACTGCCATTGATGCTGCAATTACAGCACAAATGGTGTTGAACCTTGTTGAACCGCAATCTTCCGGCATTGGCGGGGGCGGTTTCTTGTTGGTCTATGACCCACACACAAAGAAAATTATTTCCTATGACGGGCGCGAAACCGCACCAAAAAAAGTCACCCCTTCCCTATTTTTAAAAGAAAATGGTGAAAAAATGGCCTTTTTTGAAGCCACAGTAGGCGGCCGCGCAGTGGGAATCCCCGGTCTTTTAAAAATGTTACAGCTTGCCCATCAAGATTATGGCCGTCTTGATTGGTCTTTACTCTTTGAAGATGGCGCCCAACTGGCTGAAAAAGGTTTCCCTGTTTCACCACGCCTGCACCATCTGCTTAAAAAAGACCGTTTCCTCAAAAAAGACCCTATTGCCAAAGCCTACTTCTATAATAAGAGTGCGCAGCCACATCCTGTGGGGCACCTGTTAAAGAATCCGGCCTTTGCCCAATCTTTGCGTCAAATCCAGTCCGGCGGGGTCGATTCGTTTTATTTTGGGCAACTGGCAGATAAAATTGTTGATAAAGTCACAAGCCACCCCACCAACCCCGGGCTCCTCTCCCATGGGGATTTGATGAGTTATAAAGCGATCAAGCGCGCACCTGTCTGCCTTGATTACCGCAGCTACCATATATGCGGTATGGCCCCACCCAGTTCTGGTGGCCTAAGCGTGCTGCAAACCCTCGGTCTTATGGAAAAATATGATCTAAATAACGATCCAAAACCGCTTATTGATCGCACCCATCTTTTCTTGGAAGCTTCAAAACTGGCTTTTTCTGATCGCAATCACTTCATCGCTGATCCTGATTTTGTCAAAGTCCCCACAGATGAACTTCTCGCCAGTAATTATCTTATTGGGCGTCAAACCCTGATCCAACATAACCAAACCCTTAAAACCCCTGTGCCTGCGGGTGGCCCCTTATTATATCGTCAGGCCTTTGCCCCTGATAATACGGAACATGGGCTTTCTACAACACACATGAGCATTGTCGATTCCCAAGGTATGGTCGTGTCCATGACCACCAGTATTGAAAATGCCTTTGGCGCACGCCAGATGGTGGGGGGGTTCTTACTCAATAACCAACTGACCGACTTTTCCTTCCTGCCAGAAAAAAACGGGGTAAAGATCGCCAATCGGGTTGAGCCGTTAAAACGCCCGCGCAGCTCCATGGCCCCCACAATCGTGTTGGATCAAGAGACAAAACGCCCCGTTCTTACCATAGGCTCACCCGGTGGGTCGCGCATTATCGGCTATGTCGCCCAAAGCCTAATCGCGGTTTTAGATGAGAAAAAGCCATTGGATCAAGCCATTGCCCAAGGCCATATGACAAATCGCAATGGCGCGACTGAGTTGGAAAAAGGCACTGAGGCCGCACACAATCGCGCACAACTGGAAGCTTTGGGCCATCAGGTCAAACTTAAAGACATGACCAGTGGCCTCCATGCTATTCAGATTTTACAAGATGGTCGCTTAGCAGGGGCCGCTGACCCAAGGCGCGAAGGTGTGGTGCTGGGTTATTAGGCCTTAGTCAGTTTAATGACCTCATCCACACAAGCCTGCGCACCCTCAGCGATTTGTGCGATATTGGCATCCAGCATATAACAAGGTGTGGTCACAACTTTCGCTGCCTGATCAACTGTGATTTCACCATGATTTGTCGGGGCGTGGGTGCAGCCCAGTTTTTCAATGGCTTGGGCTGTGCCTTCATCCTGACCGATGGTTAGCGTCACATCACCAAAGACTTTTGCTAAAACCGCAGGGGAAATACATAAAGCCCCAATGGGTTTTGCTGCTGTGCGCGTTGCTTTTAAGGCCGTTTCCACATCTCCATTTACTGTGCAATCAGCTCCCTCAAAAGCAAAGCTTGAAAGGTTCTTGGCCGCGCCAAAACCACCGGGCAGCACCAAGGCATCAAATTCATCTGCCTTATACTCTGCAAGGGGCTTGATATCACCGCGCGCAATGCGTGAAGATTCCACCAAAACATTGCGTTTTTCATCCATCTCATCACCCGTCATATGGTTGATAACATGGTGTTGTTCCATATCTGGGGCAAAACACTGATAGCTCGCGCCCGCACGCTCTATCGCCAATAACGTTAAGACCGACTCGTGAATTTCAGCGCCATCAAACACACCACAACCCGAAAGAACAACCGCAACTTTTGTCATTATGAAACCTCCTTAATCTTGATTGATTTTGACAGAAGTATAAGCAGAAATAAGAGGACCTGTCAGGAACAAATTAATAGGTCCTGACCCTAGTTCCCAAACAACTTTTCGAAAAAGCCTTTCACATCCTGCACAGCTTTTGGTGCTTTATCACCGGGCAGTGCTTTTGGCGGGGCATGAACATGGGCCCCTTTCATCACATCGCCCCACAATTGGGCGGGCAAACCTGCGCCGCTGACCTTTTTCATGGGCTTTTCATTATCATTACCCATCCAGACCCCAAGCACCAGATCCGCGCTATAGCCCACAAACCACGCATCACGAAAAGCCTGTGAAGTGCCGCTTTTGCCACCAAGGCTGCGGTTGAAGTTGGCTTTTTTACCCGTGCCGCTGATCATGACTTCTTTCATCATTTTATTGATCTCAGCCACATGGTTTGGCGCCACAATACGCCCGGTGCCCCCGCCTGTGCGTTGATATAAAATACGCCCGCTTGCATCCTTAATTCTCTCAATCCCAAACGGAAACACACCATATCCGCCATTGGCAAAGGGGCCATACGCCGCTGTTAATTCAAGCAAATTAACTTCGCTTGACCCCAAAGCAATAGAAGGGTGAGCCTTTAGGTCTGAGGTAATGCCCAAACGATGCGCGGTTTCCACCACCCGCGTAAAACCAACTTTTTGCGCCACTTTCACCGAGACCGTATTAACCGATTCGGCCAAGGCCTTAGCCAGCGTAATATCACCCAGATATTTGCCCGAATAATTGCGCGGCTTCCATGAACCAATGGCAAAAGGCTCATCCTTCATTTTTGTATCAGCCTTAAGCCCGCGTTCCACACCTGCTAAAAAGACAAAAGGTTTAAAGCTGGAACCGGGTTGGCGACGTGCTTGTGTGGCGCGGTTAAACTGGCTTTTACCATAATTGCGCCCCCCCACCATGGCGCGCACCGCCCCATCCGGGGCAAGGGCGACGATGGCAGCTTGGCTTACCTGTTTTTTCTTGGCATTTTTTGCCAAGATAGCGCGCATTTCTTTTTCTGCTAATTGCTGCAAGCCCATGTCCAAGGTGGTCACAACTGTCAGGTCTTTATTTACAGGGCCTACATAATCGCGCACCTGATCCATCACCCAATCGGCAAAATAACGCCCCGCTTTGTGGGGTTTAGCTGATTTAATCACCCGATTTTTATGACGTTTGGCTTGCTGAGCTTGTGCTTTGGTTAAATAGCCCGCATTCACCATATTCATCAAAACAACAGCTGTGCGCTCTTCTGCCAGTTTGGGGTTCGCACGTGGATTATAACGGCTCGGAGCTTTTAACAGCCCTGCGATTAAAGCAGATTCATATAAAGAGAGATGGCGTGCTGGTTTGGAGAAATATTTACGCGCGGCTGCCTCCACCCCATAGGTGCCTGCACCAAAATAAACCCGATTAAGATACAGCGTAAAAATCTGGTCTTTGGTGAATTTCTTTTCCAGCCACAGGGCCAAGAGCAGTTCTTGAACTTTTCGTTTAATGGAACGCTCTGGCGATAAAAACAGGTTTTTTGCCACTTGCTGGGTCAGGGTTGAGCCGCCTTGTTTCACCCGACCGGACATAACATTGGTCACCAATGCACGCGCAAGCCCAATAATATCCACCCCGAAATGGCTGTAAAAACGCCGATCTTCCGTCGCCATCACCGCTTGGGGGAGGTAATCAGGCAAATTATGAATTTGTACCGCCTCCCCATAAAGGTCTCCACTGGTGGCAATGACTTTACCATCAACAGAAAGCAGGCTTAAACCCGGGCGACGATCAACCGAGGTGGCCTTATCCACATCAGGCAGGTCATAGGCATAATAAGATAAAACCAACGCAAGGGCGATTCCCCCCCAAACCACCAGAGTCGAAAGCCACATGACTATTCGCTTCAGGTTAAGAGGCGTTTTTTCTGCTTTTGGTGCTTTTTTGGCAACTTTCTTGCGCGTATTTTTCTTTTTGGTGCTCATGGCAGAAGCTATGCACTCATTTGAGTTAGAAATCAGTTAATTTGACTCAAATATTAATGATTTTTTATTTCTCTTCTGGGACTATTTCAGTGCATAATGTTAAAAATACTGTGATTGCAACAGGTTCCCACTTATTAAGCGCGACGGCCCATGTCTGACGATGATACAAAACTCGAATTAAAGAAACCGCTGATTGAGGCCATCTCCATTCAGTTGCCACCGACTGTTGCCGTGGATAAATCCATCAAAGCGCAAATCATTCAAGGCACCAAAGACGCAATCGCCACACTGCATGGCAATGAGGCGCTCGATAAAGAAATGGATTTTGATACCATTTTAAACGAGCCCGCCAATCTCAAACATTTCTTTGAGGTCTTTAAAGACAATATCGATTTATTTGCTGAAACCGTTGTTGATAAATCCGGTGACCCCATCACCGATGAAACCACAGAAACCGCCTGTGGCGTTACCCTTCAGCAAGTTAAAAAGCTGCTGATCTCCACAGCCACACGGCGCTTTTTTGTGCGCAATGACGGTAAAGTCATCACCAAAAAGCAGAAGAAAAAAGTCAAAACCATGATGTTCTTCACCAAGGAAGTTACGGTGAAGAAAAAGGTGAAGTTAAAAGAGGGCGCGGCAAAATTTGATGTGATGAAACGCATTATCGGTTTTGACTGGCAATTAGACCTTTTAGAATTTTACCGCGATGAATTACCCGATGCCCATATGCTGGTTTTAGGGGATGACCTGCTTGTGATCCAAGATATAAAAAGAGGCCAAGAAGTCGTCAGCATTCACCATGAAGACTTTAAAAAAGTAAAAGAATCGGTCGGTGTTTATTTTCGCAATGTGGTTGCCCATGGGGCAGCGGCTATTCCCGGCATCCTTTATTGGCGCAAAGACCTTGTCATGGCTTTCATTAAAGCCATGGGCGAAGGCGCTTGGGATTTCTTCAAGCGGGAAAAAGAATTCTTTGATCACTGTACTGAACTCGATAACGCCCGCATTGGCATTTATGGCGATACACTGGCCTATATCGCCCATGAAAACCTGACCGAGCTTAACCGTTTAAATCTAGACAGACTAGAAGCCACATTGGGCGCTTGGAAAGATACCTTTAGCGATAATATCTCAGAAATTCTGTCTGAACCTCTCTTATCTACAGATATCTTACGCCCCATGGTCGATAGCTTCATTCACCTTGAAGCCAAGGATAATGGGCAGTTTAAAGTCGGCTGTCGCACCGCTGTCAGCTCTTTAAAAGAAGAAGTCCTCGCCTTTATTAAAGAGGCAAAAGCCAGACATGCTGAAGAAGCGGCGAATACCGCTGATCTGGATGCGGAAGAAGAAAACTCTTAAATCTACTTCTGTGCTACCAAGAAGAAACGCTGAAAAGCCAATAGGGTTTTACCATCACGGGCCTTTGGATAGGCCTCTAATATTTTGGCACGATAAGCGGTTTCAAACGCTTCTTTCTCTGCCTGAGTGTTCAACCCCTCCAGCACAGGGCGCAAGGCTGCCCCCTTTGTCCAATCTGCTACTGGATTTTCACCTTCTAAAATATGGCGATAGCGCGTCTCCCAGATTTCAAGGCGGCTTGTGCGATCACTTAACCAGTTATAATAGTCTTCAGGTTCCTGCACGGGAAAACCCGGACATAAAACATGATCATGGCCTAACACATCGCCAATCACTTGATGGGTCGGGGCGGCGAAATTATTGGGCATCTGCACGGCTAAAACCCCGCCATCGCACAAATTTTCCAACAAACGGGGAAATAGGCTTTCATGGTCCCCCAGCCAATGAAGACAAGCATTTGAAAAGATCAAATCCACAGGCTCGCTACTTTCCCACTGCGCAATATCACCTTGCTGCCATGTAATCTCTGGATGATTTTCCTTGGCTTGGGCCAACATCTCATTTGAGCTATCTATGCCAAGGACCTCAGCCTTAGGCCAGCGTTGTTGCAACAAGGCGGTGACATTGCCCGGACCACACCCTAAATCCACAATCCGCTTTGGGGTCTCTAATGGGACTTGCGCCATTAAATCAAGGGCCGGGCGCAAACGCTCAGAACCAAATTCCAGATATACAGAGGGATTCCACAGCGTCATTATGCAATCTCCACTCTCGGTAATCTCAGGCGGAAACTGGTGCCCGTCACCCCTGTTTCAAGCAAGATCAAATCCCCGCCATGGCTGCGCATAATATCGCGCGCAATTACCAAACCAAGGCCCGTTCCGCCCCGTCTGGCAGAACCTTCAAACGGTTTAAAGAGGTTGTCTTGCGCTTTTTGCGGCAGGCCGGGGCCGTTATCCGATACATCAATCAAACATCCCCCCTGCTCCTCCGTTGAACAAGCATATTCAAGGCGGCTTGCCCCCATTTGTAAGGCGTTGCGTGACAAATTCACCAACACACGGCGCAACTGGGTCAGATCGCCTTCAGCTTCTGCCATGGCATCAACCTGATTAATCGTCTCGCTTTCTTCATCACACAGGTCTTGAATATGGCTGATCACTTCTTCAATAAGGTCCCCCACATAAAACAGCTCTTTTTCCAAGCGCGGGCTGGAGTTTGAAACGTAATCCATGGTTTGCGAACATAGATCAATGGCCTGATCCACAGTTTGAGACAGTTGCGGAGCAAGTTGACTGACTTTTTTATCTTCACTGCCCGCTAACTGGTCAGACATCAACATGGCTTTTGACAAGCTGTTTCGAAGATCGTGATTGATCTTGGCAACCGCTGTACCAATAGAGGCCAAACGGTCTTTTTGACGCAAAAGTTTGCGCAGCTCACCCTGCATGGATTGCAGCTCACCTTCTGCCTGACCTAACTCATCACGCCGACCTGAAGGCACAATGGTGGAGCTTTCTTCTTCTGGGTTTTCCCGAAATTCCGCCATATTTTTTGCCAAACGGCGAATGGGGCGCACCAACAGCCAATGCAGGCTGACATAAATCAACACCCCGGTGAAAAGCGAAATCATTAAAGAGAGATTGAGGATGCGGCGCGAATAATCCGCCATTTCCATGCGCAAGGGCGCTTCATCAATAATCACTTCAATGCGCACATTCTCATCGCGCGGGCTTGGCCCCACCACCCTGAGCACCCGATTTTCCTGCTGAAACAGGGTCTCAAAAGCCCCCATCACCATGGGCATCCAATCTTCAGTGCTCAGATCAATGGTTAGATTTGTCTTAGGCGGCATGTCTTTGGAAAGAACCAACATGCGCTTCTCACCTTCCACCAACACCACGCCATAGGCCTCGGCATGTTTTAACAGGCGGTTTTCCAACTCCTCATCCACCATCTGGTCCGGTGCGGCCTCAAGGGCAAGGGCGGCGAGATGGGCGGTTTCCATATGTTCTTTAAGGTAAACTTTGCGATAGCGCGCAATGGATGGCACATAGATAAAAGCTTCCGCCAGCAAAATAAAAATCGCTGTGAGAAGAAGCAAACGTGCAGACAGGCTCAGGCCAATATGTGGTTTCTCATCCATATGATCTCATTATCCCATTCGTCATTCTGGGTGTGATCCAGAATCCATGGCTGGATAAGTAA
>NZ_FLYE01000011.1 GCF_900093605.1 Candidatus Terasakiella magnetica | reverse complement strand
ATTACTGGCCCATCATTTGTGTGCGTGCTTTTTGCCACCATGATTGCGGCATAGCGCTTTGAGATTGTTGCATACCCGGGTTTGGCAGTTGCATGTTCTGCATCGCCATTGGCTGGGCCGTTGCCATATTGTTATTCCACGCAACAGGCGCAGCTGTTGGCTGTTGTGCCATAGTGCGTGGCTTTGGTTTAGAAACCTTAAAGCCAACAATATCTTGGAAGTGCGCCAGAACCACATGGGAAGGCACAGCAAAACCATCAACGGAATTATTTGGACCGTTAAAGGCCATGTTGACACCAACGATCTCACCATTTTGGTTGATCAGCGGTCCACCTGTTTGCTGCCATGAGAAGATAGCATCGGTTTGGGCCAGTGATTTCATGGCAATGCCGCCGGCACTAATTGTGGTGTTGAGCGAACGGATTTGACCTTTATTGATTAAGATCGAGCCGCCATTTGTCTGACCCATGGCAATGACTTGTGCGCTTACGCCAAGGTTTGCCGTATCAGCCAGTGTGAAATACTGGAAACGCTCAGGTGTGAGGATTTTTAACACAACAAGGTTATGGGCCTCATGTGTTTTGGCAACTTGAGCTTCATAGCGCTTGATGCCTTGCATGGTGCGCACGTGAATATCAAGTTCTTTAACATTTTTGATCGGGTGAAGGGCCGTTAGAACGTGGCCTTTCGGGCTAACCAAGGCACCGGAGGAAACCAGCGGCATGTTTGCACCAGCTGCACTGATACCAACAATACCCGGTGCCAATGCATTGGCGAGTTCTTGTGGTGAGGGACCACCCGCATCACGAAAGAGGAATTCAGGCACACTTAGGTGGCTATACTCTTCAAAGTGATCATCATGCTTATATCCATTGAGGATAATAAAGCCCCAAACAAAGGTCAGTGTCACCAAAGTGACAAAACCAAAAGCCAAACCACGCCATGGCGATGAGCAGAAACCTGTGCTGCCGATCAGAGGACTATGTTCAAGTTTTTCGTTGAGTTTCATAATTCTATTTACCTGTTGGCGTGTCTTGGTGTGTTTGTTTGATTGCGTGCGTCATGATCATGCCAGCCCACCTTCAGGGGCTTCGATCAAAGAGGCCGCATCATCACTGTCTTGGGCCGCATTTGTATTTTTTTCATGTGCCTCGGCCTTGACCTGAATGGCACCGATGCGACTGACCGTATGGATGATGGTTTCTTTAACCTTATTGGCAATGGCTGTGGCCTCACTCACCGTGGCATTTTCATCCACACCAACGGTGATTTCAGCTGAAATATTCTGACCGATATGACGGGTACGCATATGTTTGATCTCGCGCACACCTTCAACACCCAAGATCAGGTTTTGCAGGATTTTGCGTTTTGGCATATCGATCTGGCGATCCATCAAGCCCATAACAGAATCTTTAAATACATGGCTGCCCAAATAAAGCAGGTGCAGGGTTTCAACCACCGCAACCAAAGTATCAACCCATGGCATTTCAAGATAATGCGCGCCCACAATACCCACAGCCACCGCACTGGATGAAATGGCATCAGCGTGATGGTGTTGGGATAGGGTCTTAATCAGTGGGCTGTTGCTTTGAGTGGCCGCACATTTGGAATAGGCATACATCACCACATTGACCACGGCACACAAGATCGCCGTCCAAAGGGCAATGAGGTGTGGGGCTTGGTGGGTGCTATCGCCAAACAGCATGGACACCGCATAAACAAGCAAGAAGCCAGTGACAATCAGGAAGATCACACTGACGAAAAGCGACAGCACGAACTCGATCTTGCCATGCCCGTAAGGGTGTTCTTTATCAAGGGATTGCTCAGAAACCTTGCCGCCGACAATGACGAGAAGGGAGCTAACCACATCTTTAAAGGAATAAAGGGAATCGGCCAACAGGGCGTGAGAGCCAGAGACCAGCCCGACAAACGCCTTCAAAAAGGTTAAAACGGTGTTGGTCACCAAGCCGACCCAACCAATGGTCTTGATGCATTTACCGCACTTTTCGTATTTCATTCCCTACACTTCCTAAGCTTTATAAGGTCACTTAAAGACCCAAACTAAAACCGACCCTTATTTAGGGTGATATTCAATCTGGGCCTTGTTCTTCTTCTTCATGGTGATGCGCGCCACACTAAACAGCGCGACCACAAAACCACTAAAAAATGACAAAGCTATTACCAAGATCATCGGCACTGGCACCGGCGCCATAAAGATAAAATCAATTATCACAGGCTCGATGTTTTGCAATGCAAACAACAAGATAGCAATCGCTATGATCAAATATATGATCAGTTTTGCCACGTTCTATTTCTCCAAATGACCCGCTAGCCCTGAACCGGACTTTTTTGCGAGTCTTGGCTATCTTTTTTCATCTGCCGGATCAATTCGATATCATCGACGAGCGGCGTATTCTTAATTGCGTTCATCTTCTTGTTTAGGAAGCAGCCGATGTCATTCACACTTTCATGGAATCCATCATAAACAACGCTGATCCCGCTTTTTGCGTGCGGTACAATGTGTTTTTGGGCGCTAACACAAGAATCGATAATAACCTCTAGCCCATCACCAAGCACATTAACCACGCCGTTGAACAAATCTTCAACCGGGATTTCTTTGCCTTGGGAAACAGGGACTTCACCTTGGGTTTGAACAGATTCAGTGCGCATATCCTGTGGTTTAACAGCATCAGGAACATCATGGGTATGGGGCGCGACAGAGTTCATTCTTCCAATCCAAGGCAAATATAAAGGTTACGAGTCTGAATTCATTGAGTGTTGGAATACCAGTGTAGGCGATTTTTGTCTAATAAAAAAGACCTTCTAAGCCTTAGTTTTTGCATATTTTTTCGTAAATATCATTGCGAATGAATCGCAACAAAAAAAGTAAAAAAAGGCTTTGCAGGCTACGTAGTTGAGATTATTATGGTATTCAAGTTTTTAAGGTCTTAGAAGCATTTTCTAATTTGTCATTGGGAGAATGCTTGATTGTAAGGCTTTTGGTTTGATGTTAGGGTGTTTTTAAAGCGATTCTAATATTGAATCGTTGTAGTTGATTTAACTAGCGGATGGAAGTGTAAGAATTATGGCGTTTCAATTAGCTCCTTTTTTAGCGCAAAGTGTACCCGGTGTTGGTGCGCTTGGTGCAATTGTCGGTGGGTCCGGTGCGCTCGCTCAAAATCTTAAAAAGCACAAAGACGGTGAGATGGAAACCAACGAAGTTGTGGTTGAAACGGCCAAAGAGGCAGCTGGTGCAGGTGTTGCAACAGCGGTAAGTGCCTTTACTGTCGGTCTTGTGGGCGGGGGCCTTGTGGTTTCTGTCGGTACAGCATTTGCTGCAGCTGTTGCTGGCAAATATGTTTGGGACCGTGGCATGGATTATATTGAAGGCGAAAATGATCATGCGCCTTTGTTGGATGAAGATATTTTAAAATCTTAATCCACAAACGATAAGATCAAAAAAAAGGCCGCTGAAATCTCAGTGGCCTTTTTTAATGGTCTGAACCGTTTACTTAGATAGACGGTTCATCCAGAACAACGTTGCTACGGTGTTCAGAATATTTCTTATAGGCAAAATAGCCACCTGCGCCCAAGCCTGCCACAAGCAGAACCGGACCCCAGATGCCAAGACCAAGGCCAAGACCAAGGCTTAAGCTTTTAGAGCAGCCACAGCCCACTGTGCTGGTTACTGCTTTAGATGTTGTGGCGCCTGCATTGGCAGCAACAACATTTGTACCTGCTTTTGCAGCAGCGATGCCTTTGCCTGCGCTTGCGGCTTTTGTCGCAGCTGCTGTTTTGGCGGCAGCCGCGGTTTTTGCAGCGGCAGCGGTTTTCGCTTTCGCAGCTGCGGCAGCTTTGATTTTAGCGGCTGTTGCAGCTTTTGCTTTTGCAGCGGCAATTGCCTTTTGATCGGCAATTTGTTCAAGACTATCAGACATCGCGTTGATTTCTTGCGGTGTCATGCCTTTGACAAGTTCATTTAATGGTAACATGGGTCCCTCGAAAAAAAACATACACCCTTATGGCGACATTCCCCTTTAAATTATAGGGGCAAGTTAAAAAAGTCAAGATTATGAGGGAGTTAAATTTACAATTGAGAATTGTTCTTAATTGCCGGAATGAGCTCCTTACACATGACCTTGGTATGTTTAGCAACGATGAAGGTCAGTGGTAGAAGGTGAATAAGCAACATACAACCAATAAGGAGATCGCCCACGGCCCATAAAGGACGCAACGGCAGGAAGGGGCCAACAAAGGTCACGCCTGCAAAAAAGTAGCGGAAGTATTTAACGTTCGTGCCGCCTAGGAACTGGTAGCAACGCTCAGAAAAATGCGCCCAGTTGATGATGGTGGTAAAGGCGAAAATCACAAGGCAAGCTGTGACCAGAACGCGCCCGATCTCACCTGTAAAGTGAGTAAAGGAGGAAACGGTCAGATAAGCCCCGGTGGTATCAAGCCATTTATCCGCAGTAAGAACCACAAGCCCTGTTGTGGTGCAGACGATCAAGGTATCAACAACCGGAACAGCCGCGGCAAGCATAGAGCTTTGAGCTGGGCAATCACGGTTGGCCCCTTGCCAGAAAGGCGCAATACCAATGCCGGAGCCATGAGAGAAAATGCCGCGTGAAATACCATATTGAAGGGTTTCTAAAACCGCATATCCGGCCACGCCACCAGCAATAGAGTAGGGCGAAAAGGCATATTTAAAGACGGAGACTAAGGCTTCTAATGTATTGGCTTCGGTAAAGAGAAGGATAAACCAGCCACACAGTAAGTAGCCAAGGATCATCCAAGGTGCGGTAATGGTGGAGAATTTCAAAATGCTTTTAAAACCACCCACAACCACCAAGGCCACTGCTGTGCCAAGCAAAAGGGCGACCATAATATTGGAAACACCGATTTCACCAGAAATGGCATGGGCAACGGAGTTTGCCTGAATAAGGTTGGCTGTCACCATGCCTTTAATCATGATCATGCCCGCAAGGGCGGTTGCCAGCCATTTCCATTTTTTGCCCAGAAGCTCCACAATATAAAACATCGGGGTGGCAAATAGGTCATGGTCTTGATGCTTTTTCGCAAGCTTAACCGCGAAATAGACCGAGCTCATACGAAATGACATGCCCAAAAGGGCTGAAACCCACATCCAAAACAGCGCGCCGGGCCCACCAAGGTGAAGGGCGGTGCCCACACCTGCCAAGTTACCCACACCTACACTGGCAGAAAGGGCTGCGATAAAGGCAGCATAATGGGCGACATGTTCGCCCTCATGGCCCTTACTGTCACGGCGAACCTGCCAGAGCCCCATGATGGTATTCCACACACCGCGAATTGCCGCGCCGCGGGTTAAAACCATAAAGAGGAGTCCTAATTCAAGGTAGATGAAGACCATGAATGGATTCCAGATGAAGGAAGCGAGGGTTTCCATAGTGTTCGGGCTGACCTTATGCCTGTTCTTAAATGACAAAATATAGGGTCGGTCTATCATATGGTATGCAGCGAGGCAATCTGAATCGGCTTTAGGGGAGGGGAAATAGCGGTTTTACTATCAGGGTGATCAAGAATATCGTAATATTAAGACTTATTATCAAAAATAACTTGCAATTCATTCTCACTATGATTACTGGTTGATGATGGATTTTGAAGTGAATGGTATGCGAGTGATGGGCGTTAATGTCGCGCTCTTGAGCCATTTCACGGGTAGTTGAATTTTATGGAGTTGGATGGATGTCCTTGAAAAAAATCACTGGTATGGCCTTGGGTGCATTTTGCATCTCTATCGCTGGTGTAGCCCAAGCCGAAGAAGTAAATCTTTATTCTTCGCGTCAACCGTTTTTGATTAACCCATTGCTGGAAGCTTTTAGCGATGAATCCGGTATTAAAGTAAACATGGTTTATATCAAAAAAGGTATGTTGGAGCGTATCAAGGCAGAAGGTCAAAACAGCCCGGCTGATTTGATTTTAACATCCGATATCGGCAAGCTGGATAACCATGTTCAAGCTGGTCTGTTGAAATCAACCACTTCTGATGTTTTAAAAGAGAAAATCCCCTCACAGTATCGCCACCCGGATGGCCTGTGGTACGGATTGACCACACGTGCACGTATTATCTATGCCCATAATAAACGTGTGAAGCCTGAAGAAGTCCAAACATATGAAGATTTGGCAAAGCCGCATATGGAAGGCCGTATCTGTACGCGTTCTGGCAAGCATGAATATAACATTTCCCTGCTCGCCTCTATTGTCGCTGCCGAAGGTGAAGAAGCTGCCCTTAACTGGGCCAAGGGTGTGAAAAACAACCTTGCGCGCAAACCACAAGGTAACGACCGCGCCCAAGTTAAAGCGGTTTATCAAGGCGAGTGTGATGTTTCCCTTGGTAACACATATTATATGGGCAAGATGGTTACAAATGAGAAAAACCCAGAGCAAAAAGACTGGGCGGCCTCTGTATTCTTGGTGTTCCCAAATCAGGCTGATCGTGGCACGCACGTAAATATTTCTGGTGGTGGCGTTCTTAAAGGCGCGATGAACGAAGCTAATGCGATCAAGCTGCTTGAATTTTTAACAGGTCCAAAAGCTCAGGCTATTTATGCTAAAGGCAACTTTGAATACCCAATCGATGAAACCGCTGAGCTTCACCCGGTTGTGGCTTCTTGGGGTAAGTTCAAGGCCGATGAAGTTGACCTGACGAAGATTGCAGAATACCGCAAGATTGCAACACGCATTATGGATAAGGTTCGCTACAACAACTAAGCGAAACTGAATTTATCGCATGTTAGGGAAGACGCGGGCTGCAAGGCTTGCGTTTCCCTGTTTAAAAAAGACGTGACACTGAAAAGTTAAGACGAGAAGAATATGAATGAAGCAGTAGCCACAACAGCATTGGCCTCAGGGGCAGCAAAAAACAGATGGGCATGGTTGAACATCTGGACAGTGGGCACGATCCTGATTGCTGTGATGGCGATTGCCCCGATTTGTGCGGTTATTTTTCTCAGCTTAACGCCAAGTGATGATATCTGGTCTCACTTGGTTGATACGGTTTTACCCGATTATATTTCAACTACGCTTTTGTTGATGGTCTCTGTTGCCATTGGGACGCTCCTTATTGGGGTGGGCTCGGCCTGGATTGTCAGCATGTGCCGTTTTCCCGGTAAAAAGATCTTTGAATGGGCATTGTTGTTGCCCATGGCGATGCCAGCTTATGTAATCGCTTATGTCTATACGGACATTTTGGAATATGCCGGTCCGGTACAAGGTATGTTGCGCGAGATTTTTGGCTGGGAGACCAAACGCGAATATTGGTTCCCTGAAATTCGCTCCCTTGGTGGGGCGGCTTCCATGATGACATTGGTGCTTTATCCGTATGTTTATCTGCTGTCGCGCGCGGCCTTTTTGGAACAATCTGTTTGTGTGCTTGAAGCCAGCCGTGTTTTGGGCCGTGGCCCGTGGCGTAGCTTCTTTTCAGTTGCCCTGCCTTTGGCGCGCCCGGCGATTGTTATCGGCCTCTCCCTTGTGATGATGGAAACGCTCAATGATTTCGGTACAGTCGATTTCTTTGCGGTCAATACCTTCACGCTGGGGATTTATGATGTGTGGCTGAATATGAATAATATCGCAGGGGCGGCTCAGCTTTCCTGCATGTTGTTATTCTTTGTGATGTTCTTGATTGCGGCAGAACGTTTTGGTCGTCGTAAACAGAAATTCCATCACACCACTTCTAAATATAAAGCCCTGCCGGGGTATGAGCTGCCAGCTAAAATGGCGATTCTGGCCACAATCGGTTGTGCCTTGCCTATTGTTCTTGGCTTTGTTCTGCCGGCTGTTGTTTTATTTTATTATGCCATTATCCATTTTGATATGGCAGCCACACAGGAAGTGCTGGGTCATGCGGGTAACAGTGCGCTGTTATCGGTTGTTGCTGCAATCTTCGCCATTGCCATTGGTACATTCATGGCCTATGGCGTGCGCCTTCGCAAAGAAAAGACACTGAAGTTTATGGTGCGTTTTGCAAGCCTTGGCTATGCGGTACCGGGCTCGGTCCTTGCGGTGGGTGTGTTGGTGACGCTTGGTGGGCTTGATAACGGGATTGATGGCTATATGCGTGAAAACTTCGGCATTTCAACCGGGTTGATTTTCAGTGGGACCATTGCGGCGGTGACTTATGGTTATCTGGTGCGCTTCCTTGCCCTTTCGTTTGGGAGTGTGGAATCCAGCCTTGGTAAAGTCACACCAAGTATGGATGGCGCGTCGCGCAGTCTTGGTCATGGCGCTTTTGCCACATTGCGCAAAATTCATATCCCCATCATTCGCGGCAGTATGTTAACCGCTGTCATGATGGTGTTCGTGGATTGCATGAAAGAGCTGCCGATCACGGTTATTTTGCGCCCGTTTAACTTCCATACATTGGCAACCTATGTCCATCAGTTTGCCTCAGACGAACAATTGGGTGAAGCTTCACTCGCGGCCCTTGCGATTGTGGGCTTTGGGATTTTCCCGGTGATTATCCTGAGTATCGCCATTAACAAATCGCGCCCCGGCCATAATTAAGAGGAGAAAGAGAAATGCAAGGACTACATATTTACGGTGTGACGCATTCTTACGGATCAAACAAAGTTCTCAACGGGGCGTCATTGACCATTCCGGCGGGTGAACTGGTCTGTCTGCTTGGCCCATCTGGTTGTGGTAAATCCACCATCCTGCGCCTTGCGGGTGGTTTGGAAACCTTACAAGAAGGTAACATCGTTATTGATGGGGAAACGGTTGCAAATTCTGACATGTGCCTGCCACCGGAAAAACGCAAAATCGGTTTGATGTTCCAAGATTACGCGCTTTTCCCACATCTTGATATTATGGCCAATGTGACCTTTGGCCTGCATGGTATGGATAAAAAGAAGGCACAAGCCCGCGCCCTTGATATGTTGGATCAAGTCGGTATGACTGCTTATGCAGAAGCTTTCCCACACATGCTTTCAGGGGGGCAGCAACAACGTATTGCCTTGGCGCGCGCCTTGGCGCCAGAACCCAAACTGTTGTTATTGGATGAGCCGTTTTCTGGCCTTGATACCAACATGCGTGAAAAAATCCGCCAAGAAACTCTGTCTGTCTTGCGCGATGCAGGTGTGGCGACATTGATGGTAACCCACGATCCTGAAGAAGCCATGTATATGGCAGACCGTATTAAAATCTTGGGCCGCGGCGGTAAAATTTTGCAAGCCGGTAGCCCGAACGAGATTTACTATAACCCTGCCGATGAGTTTGTTGCCAACCTGTTTGGTATGATGAACCGTATTGAGGGCGTGGTTGAAAATGGTTATGTGGATACGCCACTTGGCAAAGTAGAATGTAAGAAAATTGCAGATGGTGAGCTGGTGCAGGTTCTCGTGCGCCCAGAAGGTATTTTGTTTGATACCAAGCAAAGCGAAAATGCTGTGAAAGTGGATGTGGTTTCAAACCATCTGCTTGGTCACAGCAGTATCGTGCGCATGCGTGTGCCAGACGGTAGTGATCGCGGCTTGATGATGGATGGGCGCGTGCACCGTGAGTTTACGCCTGAGCTCGATAAGGAAACATGGGCGCGTATTGACCCGGTCAATGCCTTTATTTTCCCTTTAAAAAGCAAAGAGCAAAATAATAACCAACCACAGGCCGAAATTAAACCTGTAGCCGCCCAATAAAGTACCTATATAAAATCCTGTTTAAAGGAGGGATCGATGATCAAGTTTGACGATTCATTTATGCTTGAGTGTGAAGAAATTGATAAAGACCACGCTTGGTTAAACCAGTTGGCTGAAGATATCAGTGCGGCTATTGATGAAGACCGAGCTGAGGACTGTGCAGAATTAGCCCGTCG
Organism: Candidatus Terasakiella magnetica; assembly: GCF_900093605.1. Lineage (NCBI taxonomy): Bacteria > Pseudomonadati > Pseudomonadota > Alphaproteobacteria > Rhodospirillales > Terasakiellaceae > Terasakiella > Terasakiella magnetica. Next base: position 20,232 of record NZ_FLYE01000011.1, on the reverse strand, counting down.
CTTTGTTAGCCTATGTAAAAAGCATTTTGGGGCTGAAGAGTCCTTGTTGAAACGAGCTGGCTATCCTGATGCCCAGCACCACCATGAACACCATCAATCACTTTATGGTAAGATGGAAACAATCGTTAAATTGGGTGAAGCAGCAGCCACAAATGAGCTTGCGCGCAAAAGCTTAAAGAAGGAAGTCTTCTATCTTTTGATGGATGATATCATTAATGAGGACCTGTCTTTCAAAGAGTTTGTGCATAAAATGTCGAAAGCACAGGCCAAAGCTTAAAAGCAATCTGACTTAGAGAAAAGCGTCCCTTCATGTGGGCGCTTTTTTTATTTGTCTTGATGGGGGATATATTTCTGAATATCGCTTAAGGCATATTTGCTTTTTAGTTTTTCAAAAGCAGGCGAGGCGATGATCTCATCAAGTTTTTTCTGATAAAGGGCGAGCTCTTCTTTTTTGAAGTCTTGGCTAAAGGCGAAATACAGCTCAATAGATCGAATAGGGAAAACTTCTTCATAAAGACTGGCATCAATCTTATTTCGGCTCATTAAATAAGAGGTGGCCTGCAAGGGGTAGGCGATAAAATCAACCCTGTCTTTATGGAGCTTTTGGATATTGCGTTTAGGGTAAAGGTCACGTGTAAATGCTTTAAGGGAAAGCCCCTTTTTGATGAGCGCTTGTTCAGGTGCGGTTTTCTGGATTGTACCAATCTTATAATTGGTGAGCTCATTGATATGGGTGATCTTAAAGTTTTTCTCTTTTTTCGCAATAAGCCCAAGGTCAACAGTAAGATAAGGCCCAACCCATTGAAAGAGCTTCTCACGCTTGGCGTTGCGCCCAACGGTAAGGCCTATACTGCGTTTTGATTTGGAAACTTCTGCATAGAGACGATTGAAGCTCACCGCAATGAGGGGGGCTTTTTTTTGTGTGTCCTGAACGGCTGTATGAACCAGCTGAAAAAGATCGGCTGAAAAGCCTGTCACCGTATTGTTTTCATGCATACTAAAGGGTGGGACAGAATGCCCAAGCACGCGCAAGTCTTTGGCGTGAGCTGTTTGAAGCCCCATAAATATGACGCTGATGAGCGTTATGATGATAAGTGACGGTGTGCGCATCTTGCCCCTGAAAAACGATATAGAGTTACTATAGGGTAAGTTGAACCCGCGCGTAAACCTAGTTGTTGGAGGAGTGATCCAACAATGGCTTTTTTCTTTTCGGGGCGAGGCTAAGAAAAGCCTCTTTAAAGGGGGTGATATAGAGGTTTTTCAAGTGATGAGGTTGCACCTCACCTTGAACGCCAAAGGATAGGCCTGCCTGATCTTTGGCAAGATAAAGACTGTTCCCCATCCAGTCCCACAAGGCCAGCACTGCCCCATAGTTACGATCATGATGACGTTGATCTATGGAGTGGTGGATTTGATGTTGGGCAGGCGAGATAAAGAGATGTTCTATGGTTGAACCATAACTTAACCAGACATGGCTATGGCGCAGGTTAGACCCGGTGATATGGAAAATAAACAGCACGATATTTGCGCCAAGCACATCAATTAATTCAACACGTGCACCAAAGAAAAAGAAAAAGGTGCCAAGACACAGGGCTTGTACCAACACAGCGCGAAAGGCAAAGATAATGCCTTCAACCGGATGGACGCGCAAAACCGTAAAAGGGGTTAGGGTCTCAGCCGTATGATGGACTTTATGAAAGGCCCATAAAAAAGGTACCGTATGAAGCCAGCGATGAACCAGATATTTAGACGCATCATCCATTAAAAAAAGGCTGAGCGTGAAGGCAAGCGCCACCCAATGGGCAGGTAAATCAAGCCAGAGCTGGGGGCGGCCCTCAAAAAGGTGATGTAAATTCTCAAAAATATAAGTGGCAATAGCTAGTTTGGTGATTATCAACGGGATCACCGCCATCATGACCAGTTTATTGATCATAATGATCAGATAGTCGCTTTTAGCAGAGGCTGACCACCAGATGTCTTTGCCAAAAGTCTGGCTAAAGGTGGCTTTGATATTTTCTTTTCGAATAAAACACAGATACAAGAACGCAAGGGAAAATCCGCTCAAAAGATAGCCCCAAAAGAGGCGCTTTTGCGGGTTGATCAACAGATCAGATAATCCATCAAAGAATGTAAGTGCGATATCCATGAGCAGCTTTAAACAGAAAAAGGGCCCGAAAGCAAGCCTTCGAGCCCTTCATTCATTTCTGATCAATCAGCTTCAGCAGCTTCTTGGTTGCCAAGCTTAGAAAGCAAGTCTTCCAAACCAGCTGTTACGTCATTACCACGTGCTGTTACACCCAGTTTGTTGATCATCAACTGTTGAACCTGTGCCATCTGTACCATGTACTGGCTCCAAGTTGTGTTGTCTTGATCACGCAGATAGTTGCCACGACCATCGATATTGATCACTTGGCTGCCATCGGGCATCAAAGGACCTGCACCAACAAGTGTGTTGAGCTCTGATGCTGTTTCGCCAAGGTTGTTCTTACCTGTTTGAAGGGCAAGGGAGAAACCTTTAAGCTCACCCCAATGCTTGATATATTTACCAAGCTGCTTGGAAGTATCTTTATTGGCTTCTTTAAGCGCTTGCAGTTTTGTCATGTCTTTATAGACAGAACCTGCATATTTAAAGGTTGCTTCAGCCAGAACCTGTTCCCAGTTTTCTTCAATGATGGAAGCGTAGCCTTTAAGTTTTACGCGCTGGTCCATAGAGAGCTTTTCCCCTTTGGCAGCCGTGATTGTTTTGCGACCTTCAAGGTAAGCTTGTGTGATGTTTTTCAGATAGGTGGTTTTGCCACCTTTATCAAAGCCAGCCGCGTAATAAGCCGGGCCAAATGTCATTTCTGTGCGCAAATCAATTTTGCCATCTTTGTTGTAATCAGCCAGTGCAACCGCATCAGCTGGTGCTTTAGAGGCTTTACCCATTTTCGCAATTTCAATAACTTGCGCTGGTGTCAGGGTCAGTGTGTGGGCGGGCGCACCGAAGTAACCAAAAGCTTCATCCCAGTAATGCTCTTTACCTGTGTAGGGCGCGCCGTCTTTATAGGCTTTGTCATTTGGTTTTTTCTTGGCAGACAGGCCTTCGTCCAGATAGTTATCAACCGCTTGGCTGTACATCACCGCACCAAGGATGAACTTGGAGATCAGCTGTGGGTAGTTGTAACCCGCAACCGCATCCACACCTTTGTTGGCAGATGAGGTTTTATCAATCCAAAAAGTGACCAGCTCGGCACCTTTCATGTCGCCCGGCATACCGTTGACGACACCTTTATAGGTTTTGCTGGCAAGGTCTTTACCTTTGGAAATATCATCTACGCCTGTTTGGGAAATCACAAAGGGGCCTTTTGTTTTTGGCGCAACGATCATGCGGCCTTTGTCTTTATTCGCATAGTAAGACAGCAATTGTGCTTTAAGGTCAGGGTTTGGCTTGCCGTTGCCTTTACCCGCCAGTTTCTTCAAGGAATCATGCAGCGTATGGCGCGCAATCTGGCCTGTGTAAGCAACTGAAGTGGTTTTCTTACCAGCGTAATCTTTAACAGTTACGGGGAAACCGGAATATACATTGTCATTTGCAAGCGCTGTGCCTGTAAGCAAGGCAAGGCTAAGGGCGGAAACACCGAGCTTAAGAGTAAAATTCATCGTGATACCTTAGTGATTGACTATAAAAGATGCAGATGAGAATAGTTATCACTATCAAAAAAGCAAGCCTTCATTTGGTAAAGGATAAACTTAAGATTAAGGTAATTTAGAAGCTTCTTTTGCAGCGCTAATTTATGATCATTTTTAACAAGGCGTTGCGTTCAGTTTCTCCGGCTTTACGGTGTGTTAAAAAACGCACATGATCGCTGCTTAAGGCCTCTTTTGAAAGTCCAATAGACCATAAGGCATTAATCTGATTGGGGACAAAAGAATAGCGCAGATCAATAATCCTGTTTTCGACCTCAGGGTCTTTTGCAAGATAGCCGTTGGAAAACCATCTGAAACGTTCAATATCTTTTGCCTGCTGGGTGTTTTTATCCAGCCAAGGAAAGTCACGCTCAATATTTAAGGCTTCCATGGAGGTGCCTTTAAAAACCTCCAGTTCCCATCCTGTGCGAACAGCATCGACATAAAACTTATTGTTATGTTGATAAACCGTTTTCCACACCAGTAAGTTTCCAAAGCTTGGCTTAACACTGATTTCTTCAATGGCATGTCCCCGCTCAGCTGCAAGGTCTAAGCCTGCTTCATGGGCGCGTGAGTTTTGCAAAGCGCCAAGTGAGAGATAAAACATCCCCCAACAAAGGGCGATACGGGCATAGAGGGCTTTATTTTTAAAGATACATAACAAACCGAGAATTAAGATTGGCAGGGTAAATAAAGGATCGACAATGGAGATATAACTCCAAGCAATGCGCGCATCAGAAAAAGGCCATAAAAGCTGGGTGCCATAAGAGGTCATGGCATCTAACAGCCCATGGGTCGCATAACCCAATGTGCAAAACAGATAAGTCATCTTAAAGGGTAAGGATTTGCGCCGCCCAATTATAATATGAAGCAGGCCCGCACAGATTAGCCCGCCAAAGGGGATGAAAACCAAGGAATGGGTAAATTGGCGATGGTATTCTAAATAGATCAAAGGGTCCGCATTGGAGCGAATGAATGTATCAAGGTCGGGCACCATACCACCAATCATGCCAAACAAGCCCGCCCATAAAAACAGGCTGCGTTTATGGGTAGACTGAGGCAGGATGGCACCAACCACACCTTGTGACAACGGGTCCATTTATTGCTTCCTTGGTCGTATTTGTTGGATCATTTCAAAGACTATAAAGTCAGTCGTAAAATTAATCCAGCGGGGCCATCACAATTTTCATGGAGGGGTTAAGGGCTTCTTGTAGATGTTGGTTAGGCACATATCCTTGAGGGTCTTCTGAAAAATCTGCTTTTAGGCGATCTAGAAAATACATTTCCATTGGCTCTTTATGTTTGGCTTCCACCATGCCTTGCCCGGTAAATTCAAAATAAGGGGCCATCTGATGGTAGATGTTTTTACAGACATTGATCCGGCCCGCTTGACTGCAGCTTTCCAAGCGCGCTGCTGTATTTACCGCATCACCCCAAATGTCATAGGTTGCGCGCTGGTTGCCAACCAGGCCTGCGATGACGGGGCCGCAATGTAAACCAAGGCGAAACTCAAAGACAGGGAGATGTAGCCGTTTGCGCTCGCTTGCGATTTTATCAACCGCTTGTAATATGGATAGGGCACTCAGGCAGGCATTTAAAACATGAAGCCGGTCCATAGTGGGAACGCCAGCCACTGCCATATAGGCATCACCAATGGTTTTGACTTTTTCCAGCCCGTGCTGAGAGATGATTTCATCAAAGCGTGCAAAATATGTATTTAACATGCCGATGAGCATGGCGGGTTCTGCTGTTTCAACAAACTGGGTAAACCCGACAACATCTGCAAACAGGATACTGCTGTCAGGGTAAAATTTTGGAGCCACGCTGCCTGTTTCAATTAATTCTTGAGCGATGGTTTGCGGCAGCATGGAAGACAGTAAATTATCGGCACGGTTTTTTTCTTTTGCCAGTTGAGAATGGGCTTCATCCAATTCCCGCATGGATTCATCAATCTCTAATAAGCGGCGGCGATGTTCTAACTGTGTGGTTAATTGTAGGGCCAGGCGGCGCACGGCATCAGTTTGTTTGAAGGTCAATTCTCTGGGTTCAAAATCCATCACGCAAATTGTACCAATAGAATAGCCATCAGGCGTTACCAGTGGCATGGCACAGTAGAATTTAAAATGGGGGTCGTTAACGACAAAATGGAAATCCTTGAACCGATCATCTTGGGTTAGGTCAGGAGATAAAATAAGTTCAGATCCGCATACGGTTATGGAGCAAAATGCAATTTCACGCGGGCAGCCCTCAAAATCATCAGGTAGCCCATATTTGGATTTAAACCAAAATCGATCATCTTCAATAAAACTGACATAAGAAACCGGACATTCACAAATTTGTGCTGCGAGGTTTCCAATCTCATCAAAGAAAATTTCTGGTGGGCTATCCATCACTCGGTAGGCCCGAACAGCTTCATTCCTTTTGGCTTCATTTTCAGGAACTGGATATTTCATGATATGCCCCTCTTATCAGATGCGTCTGTGATATTTTGATATGGGGGAAAACTTCATGAATAAAAGAGATTAATCCTTTTATTCAGGCAAGGTCATGCCGTTGTTAAAGAGGAGGAACCCTGCAAAGACTGACAGGAAGACGACGGTTTAGTCTTTTTAACAATAAAAAAACCCCTGCCGAATAAAATCGAAAGGGGTTTTTAATGGCGGACAGAGAGTCCGTATAAGTATAAATCGGTTAAGTTCATTTGTATTCATAAACTTATATTAAAAATAGATAGTTAAGTAATTTTCATTCATTAATGACCGTGGACGCTCGCGTGAAATCATGCTAAATGGGTGGGCAAATGGATGGGCATTAAGAGGAAATTACTATGGCTCGCAAGGTGAAGATACTGAGTGCACGAGAGGTGGAAACTATTACGAAGCCAGGTATGCATGCAGATGGAAATAATCTGTACCTTCGAGTTTTAAAGTCTGGCGGAAAATCATGGGTGTTCAGATATAGAACAACTAAGATGACAGGAGAACCTGCTAGGCGGGAAATGCACCTTGGCTCTACTAAACTATTTTCTCTAAAAGACGCCCGGATTGAAGCGCTCAAGCTTCTGCAGATGCTACATGATGGGGTAGATCCTATCGATGAACGACAGAAGGAAAAAAACCAAAAGAGAACTAGTCATGAAAAACAGCTTACCTTCCAAAAATGTGGGGAAGAATATATCAATATTCATAACGAAGGCTGGAAGAACCCTAAGCACCGGCAACAATGGAAAAATACATTAGCGACATACGCCTACCCTAAAATTGGTAAATATCTTGTGGGTGATATTGAGACGCTACATATCAAACAAGTCTTAAATCCAATCTGGAAAGAAAAGACGGAAACGGCAAAGCGGCTTCGCGGGCGGATTGAAAAAATCTTGGACTGGGCCCGTCATGAAGGCTACCGTAAAGGGGAGAATCCAGCCCGCTGGAAAGGCCATTTGGAGCATTCCTTCATATCTCCCTCACGCCTAATTAACGTTAAACATCATTCAGCACTGCCATTTGATGAAATGAATGATTTCTTAGTAAAGCTTCAAAAGCAGGAGGGGGTGGCTGCAAAAGGGTTGGAGTTCATTATTCTAACAGCTACACGAACAGGTGAAACACGGCTTGCCGTTTGGGATGAAATTGACTTTGTAAAGAAGCTTTGGACCATACCAGCGGAGCGAATGAAGATGAAAAAAGCTCATGAAATTCCTTTGCAAGATACTGCTATCGATATTTTACATGAGATGAAAGAAGTCCAGGTTTCAGACTTCATTTTTCCTGGCATCAAAAAAAATCGACCTCTGAGTGATATGACATTCACTAAGCTGTTGAGACGCATGGAATATGACCAAATTACGGTCCATGGCTTCCGGTCCAGTTTTCGTGATTGGGCTGCTGAGCGTACCTCTTATCCCCGTGAAGTGGTTGAAATGGCTTTGGCTCATGAAATAGAAAACAAAGTAGAAGCTGCATACCGAAGAGGCAATTTGCTGGAAAAACGTCGAGAGCTAATGAATGATTGGAGCACTTTCGTCTTTGGAGGGAAGGTTATATTGCGATACGTCCCTTTGGGAGGATCTGGCAGAGCCACCAAAAAGTGGTCCATATGAAATGTTAGTTTTTCGAAAGCAGATCAAAGCAGGTCACACTCATTTGGAGCACACTTTTTTCAGATTATTTTGAAAATGTTTCACTTAGGGAAGATGGAGCGTGGCGGTGGGGGAGTAGCGTTTACCGCTCATAATAAACACCTCATGTTTAGTGTCATTTATAACACTATCAGGTGCCTACAATACTAGGGCCTTGCCACTCTTCTGAGCGAACCCAGCTCAATACATGTGATTTTTTAGCAAAGCTTTTAACGCTGGATTTACAACCCTTGCGTCTTACGATTCCCTGCCATTTTTTACCGTGTCGTCTGACGGTTGCCACTTGTTTTTATATCTTGGTGATTCAAAAGTGTGACAAAATCATAAAAAAATCCAGCAAAATGCAAGGGATATAATCTTAAAATATTGATTTAAATGTAGATTGAATGTTCTGCTTTAAGGGTCTACCACCCTTACATGTAAGCTTTTGGGAAGCTGTCGTTCTACCATTGAACTACGCCCGCAGATTACATGTAAGGTTCTTTTACTGCGTCATCTCAAAGACTTCAATAAAAATCATAAAATAAAATCATAAGAAAATAGACCTAAAATGGCTGTGAATGATTCAAAAATGTGACTTGACTAAAAGGTCAAAAATATCTTTTATTATCTATCAGGATAGGTGTATACATCATACAAATAAGTGAATGTATCTTTAGTTGCTTTTATTTGTCCTTGGGGGAGGCTGATGATAGAAATAAGTTGGGCTTATAAAAAACATAGCGTTGGGAATGATAAGTTGGATGAACAACATAAGATGTTGTTGAATCTAATCAATCAACTATTTGTTCAAAGTTCGGTTCTTGTGAATCCTGAACACGATAAAGGCTATGGCTTTATTCTTGATGCATTGATGAAATATGTTGATGGGCACCTTGCATATGAAGAATCATTGCTGGAACAAATAGGCTATGCTGATTTAGATAACCATAAGATTGCCCATCAAAAGTTCTTGGATAAGGTTCAAAGCCTGTCACTTGAAAGTGCTGATGAAGGCTTGAAAAAAGACTTGGTCCATTTTTTAATGAACTGGTGGGAAAATCATATTATGACTGAAGATATGAAATATAAGCCATTCGTGGAAGCACTATCCAACTAACTGCACGGCTTGTTCCAACTGTGAATCACGAACATCAACATATTGGGCGGTCGTACTGATATGTCTATGACCCATCAATCGTTGGATTACACGAATGCCGATACCTTTATCGGCTAAGGTCGTGGCGAATGTTCTGCGACCACTATGGCTGCTGGCACCCTTGATACCTGCTTGCATGTAGATACGGCCCAACAATAGACATACGCTATGGCGACTGTCGTCATTATTCCTATGTAGTTAATAGGTGTTGCACTTCACTCCTGAATCCATCGGATAAGATTGCGGGGTGCCTGCATCTTTATAAGCTGGGGACTATTATCTCTATCCCACGGGTCGCATGACGACTGAAATGATAATGAAAGCCTTGAGCATGGGGCGGAGTGTGTTGATCTCTGGCTTCGGGGGGTGGAATTGGCACAAAAAACAGGCTTAACCCTGATCTATCGGGCACGAGGTAAACGTTTTGTCGCTCTCAGCGGTATGGAACGTATTGTTTTTTGATTGAGGTCTGCACAGATTACTGTTGGGTGCGGCGCTCCGTTTCAAAAAATTCAACCTTACGACGCCGGTCAGGACCTATGTAAAGGGGAACCTCAATGAAATCACGTGGTTTTGCAATAACCGCACTTATGTGTTTATAGACCGATAGTGGGGTCATTGGTTTTGCCATAACTTCATTGACACCAGCATCTCGTGCAGCATGAATATTGATTTCTGCCGTAGCGGATGTTGCCATAATGATGGGAACGCGCTGATAATCTTCGAAGGAGGCACCGCGGATACCTTTAGCCAAGGTTATACCGCCCATGCGGTTATCTTCACCAAAGACAAGCTCGCTAATCACCATGTCTATACGTGTTGTTTCGAGAATATGGATAGCCTGTTCGTAATGGTTGGCATAATGGACCTCTTTTGCGGATAGGTTGCGCAAAATGGTTCTTATGAGGGCTGCCGGACGGCGGTCTTTATCTACGACAAGAAAGGTCATTTCATTCAGGCCAAAAGCATGAGTAAGCTTCTTTTTACGAGAGGCTTCATGGGGCACATTTGATGTATCTTTTTTCTCTTTTTCTGGTGTTCTTTGTGTCATAACCATCGTATCTCCCCCTGTGTTCACGTCTTTTGGAACATCTTTGCGAGTTCTTCTTGAGAAGCAGCATTTGAATCCTGGGTTTCTGTCTTAGCAAGAGGGGCTTCTTCTTTTATAGTGTCTTTAGGAAGTGATGTTGGTGTTTCTTTGCGCGGGCCGGAAATAACGGTTTTTAGGTTTTCAAGCAGCTTTTGCCCCATGGGGCCACCGTCACCCTTTATTTGTTTCAGGAGAACAATTTTAATGGCTGAAACATAAGCACTGATGACATGTATTTCACGTTTTCCCAATTTTCCTTCTTTGCTTTTTGCCGTATCTAAATAGGTGACAAGACGGTCGCCCAAAAAGGTGAGGATGTGATAGTCAAACGACCCGCCAAGGCTTTTGATACTATAGGATGCCTCGGTCATGACGTCTAAGTCGGAAAGGTCAAAACTGTTGGTTTCTTTGATAATATTTATCCGGTCTTGTAAACGTTTCAGGTCTGCTTTGGCCCATTCCTGATAAGAATCCCCCATACGTGCAATTTCGGCCTCTGCACCGCTGATGGTGTTCCAATCAATAGGTGGGTTCTTTGAAGAAGGTTGAGCAATATCTTGAAGCCTTGGATGGTTAGTAAGAATATATTCTTTTTTTACAGTGACTTGGTCTTCTTCAACCGCTTTTAAGGCAAGGCTTTCTTCTTCTTCGTCACAGATAAATAAACGAAGTTTTTCAACATGGTCTTGGTAGGGGTGCTGTTTTTCTGCCTCGGTAATGGTGCCGGTCCAAAAGGCAGAAGCCTTCTGTTTTTCAGCAAAGGCGTGAAGTTCAGATAGGCCTGACTTGCGCAAGATATTGATAACATGAAACATGTGGCATACATATACTAATAAAATATAACTATCAATTATAAAGTGTGTTTTACATACTGTTGACACAGCACTTACATGAGGGCTTGTCTTTCACCGTAAAGGCGTTCAAAAACATCACTTCTTTGATGTTTCAGGGGTAACTCAATCGCGCAACTATGGCCTATGTTAGCTTCATTTGAAAAGTCAATTTTACCACCTAAGGCTTCCATAACCTGTTGCATAATGTTCAAGCCAATATCAGGCCCCGTATTGTCCTCTAGGAAATGCTCATCACTTAACAGCTCAAGCGGGTCCATATCTAGGTTCGTTTCTGGTGTTTGTTCAGTCTGGCGATTATCTTTAATGATAATACGTAAGCTCTCATCATCGGTTTTGAGAAGGTCTATGCTGACTTCTGCACCTGAATGACAATGTTTAAGCGTTTCATGGAGCACGACCCGTAAGGCCTGAGATAAGAGGGTTTCATCTGTTCTAATCTTAGGGAAAACTGTATCGCTCGATGGGGCTTTAATGGTGATGTTTGAGCTTTGGGCAGTGGGTGTGACCAGTTCAAGGACATCCTCAACCACATTTTCTATACTGATGTTTTTAAACCCTGAAAAAAGTTTATTATTTTCAATGCGGTGGAGCTTAGATAACCATTCTAATAAACTCAAAAGGGTTTCGCTGTTGTGTGTTATTTCAGAAATATAGCCCTTCTGATCATCTGATAAAGCTGCATCTGTTTCAAGATTCAGGACTTGGGTTAGGCTTAGGGTGTCTGCAATTGGTTCTTTTAGTTTACTGATCATAGAACTTAAAAAACGAGATTTAACCTCGTTGGCGGCATGGGCCTGAATAAGGGCTTCATCGGTGCTTTCCATAGAGAGGAAATTATGGACCCGTGCAAGGACTTCTTCAATGGGGGACGTCTTATCAAGATAGTCAATGGCGCCAATTTTCAAGGCACGGATGCGGAGCTCTTTATCTGCGGCTGCCGTATAAACCAGCACGCGTGTTTTTTTAAGTTGTTGGCGCTCTTTCATGCGTTCAAGTGCTGTAATGCCATCCATAACAGGCATCATGAGATCAAGGACGACCAGTTTTGGTTGATGTTTTTCCACCAAATCTAAGGCGACTTCCCCGTTTTCGGCTTCAAGAAATGAATAGCCCCGAAAAGCCCGGCGAAGTTGGCGCACTAAAGGTTTTCTGATCATTTCCGCTTCGTCGTCAACAACCAGAATGGTTGGTTTTACATCCGTCATGTTTCAGGTCCTTGTTCCATCATTAGTGCTTTTCTAATGCTCATTGCATTCTCTGTCATGGGTAAAGTGAAGTGAAAGTGGCTTCCTTCATTGACCTTACTCTCAACCCACATATGGCCATAATGGCCCAAAACCAGTCCGTAAGTCAAAGGCAGTCCCAGGCCAGTCCCCCCGGATTGGCGGGTCATTGTGCCGTCAATTTGTTCAAAGGCCTGGAAGATTAAACCATGCTTGTTTTCTGGTACGCCGCAACCCGTGTCACTCACAGTGAAATGGGCCATATCGTCATCTTTTACCATTGAAAGGGTGATTTTCCCTTGCTGAGTGAATTTCACCGCATTGCCAAGAAGGTTTATTAAAATTTGATTGAAACGTATGGGGTCGGCCCATATGAATTGTTCTGCAGGTAGGTGGAGATCAATAGCTAAGCCCTTTTTATCGATACTGGGTTGGATGATCTTCAGTGCATTTGTCGTCACATCAGACAGGCTGATCACTTGAGGCTGAATGGTAAGCTTTCCGGCATCTAGTTTTGCGAAGTCGAGCAATTCATTTATTAAAGTCAGGAGATGGTTTGCTGATAGTAAGCCTGAACTTGAGACTTCAATAACTTCATCGTTTAGTTCATCAAGGGCGGTTTTTAACTTTTCTTGATGCTCTGCTGAAAGCTCGGGGAGAAGTTCTTCGATTTGTTGAGACCCTTCAAAATCCATAAATTGTTTAGATAGCTCTTCAAAGGGGCCTTTTAACCCTTGCGTTGGCGTGCGCAATTCGTGGCTAATAACGTTTAAGAAATTGGTTTTGGCTTTACTGGCTGCTTGGGCCGTTTCTTTGGCCTTGATAAGGGCTTCTTCGGCTTCTTTTGCTGCGGTGACATCATGGACAATCATTAGGGTACCACCGTTTGGAGTTCTAGATTCATCGATTGTTAGCCAGTTTCCCTCACTGGTTTTAAAGGCTTCCATGCCAAGGGCCTGTTCATGACGCTCTAAGCTTTCAGAAATCAGTTCTTCAGGCAGGTGTTTATCTGCATTGACGAGAAGGTGAAGTATTTGTCGATAGGTTAGGCCCGGTTTAAGGTGGACGTCCTTAATGAAAAACCTGTTTAAATAAGCGGTATTATGAATAATTAACTGGTCATTATGATCAAAAATGGCAACACCTGCATCATAGCTTTCAATGGCAGAGAGCAAGAGGTCTTGTGTCCTCATATTTTCCTGCTTCATTTCATGTAAGCTTGTGATATCTGAGCCAATACCACGATAGCCCGTAAATACCCCTTCTTTTGAGAATAAAGGGAAGCCACTGATGCGAAAGAAATAGGGTTCTTCACGGTTGGGCATTTTTGCAAAATATTCAAAATCTGAAAAGGGTCTGCGGTTGTTTAAATCAGAAAGATGGTTTTGCCAGTAAGTCGATGAAGCATTTTCTCCTAAAATTTCTTGGCGGGTCTTTCCAAGTGCTTGGTTATGGTCAAAATCAATTGTTGATTTGGATTGGGAAAAATAGGTAAAACGCAGGTCTGCATCCATTTCCCACATCCAGTCAGCGGTTAACTGTGCAAAGGCTTGCAAGCTTTTTTGGTTTTCTTTGAGCTTTTCTTCGTTGAGCTTTTGTGTGGTGATATCGGTGCGTACGGCAACATATTGGAAAGGCTTTTTCTTTTCATTGAGGAAGGGAATTATTGTGGCTTGCACCCAATAATAAGAGCCGCTTTTCGTACGGTTTTTAATCTCGCCGTGCCATGTTTGACCATTGGATACAGTTGACCAAAGGTTTGAGAAAAAATCGCGTGAATGTTCATGAGAATTAAGTATACGGTGATTTTCTCCCAAAAGTTCTTCTTCGCTAAACCCACTGATTTCACAGAACTTTTTATTAACGTAGGTAATGTTTCCACTGATATCAGTGATACTGATAATCGCATGCTCATCAATGGCGATTTTCTGATATTTCAGGAGGTTGTTAATTTCAATCAGCTCATGCTGTTTTTCCTGAATGATGGCGTGGTTTGCTTTATCTTGTTCTTCGGCTTTTTTGCGCAATTGCATTTCAATTTTGAGAGACCTGATGGTTTCTCGATTTTCACCTAACAGGGAAACGCCCCATGTTAGAGTTGCCCCTGTAACAGCCATGATGGCAATGATCCCCGCCAAGAGGGGAGCTTCTATATCGTTTGAATTGGTCGGCGTGTCTGTGATTGGTATGAAATAGGCCGCCTCCATTGCTACATAATGCATGCCCGAAATGGCAAGCCCCATGAGGATGGCACTCTCTAATAAATGTAGCCAATGGGAATGATGTGGCTGATCCTTTTGGAAAATAAAGTTTTTCCCATAAAGGGCTAGAAAAGATAAAACGACGGCAACACCAATGGACAGAAGAAAGAGGTAGGGAGAATAATAGAGTGTTGCATTTAAACGCATGGCACTCATCCCGGTATAATGCATCAGACCGATCCCTGCACCCATGAGGATGCTCCCCAATATGAGCCGTACAGTCGTGTTTTGCTTTGATGAGATGATCCAAAGGACAATAAAACAGGCTAGTATGGCGGGAATTACAGATAAAATGGTTTCCTGTATATCGTAAGTGATACCGCAAGGCAGGCTAAAGGCCAGCATGCCAATAAAGTGCATGGACCAAATTCCGCCCCCCATAGAAATGGCACCAGAACTCAGCCATATTGTTTTATGGGATGTTTTTTGACTGTTGGTGATGCGCTCAGAAAGATTGAGGGCCACAAAAGATGCAAAAATTGCAACACAGATAGATAAAAGAACCAGACCGATATTGTAGTTACTCTCGTAGGCATGGGGCAAGTCCTGACCTGCATATGTAAATTCAATGAACGGTATCATCATCAGCTTTCCTGTGAGCGAGAAGCTATTTGAATAGCACCAATATATTTATATTTCTATACTAGAATAGGGGCTGTCCTAGAATAGGGGCTGTCCTAGATAACTAAGTTAAATATTTTCTAACCCATTGTTTAATATGACGTAATTGTTCCTGAGGGTCAGGGTTGTTAAAACGCCACTCACATTCCTTCAAAAATAGCCCAAAATGTTCCTTGGGAGCCTATCCGATTAGCTGTGTAAGTGACCATCATGTAAATTCCAATGTGGAGGTACCAAACGATGGTTATCAAGAAAGAATTGCTCGATGAGCTTTTTGCGTCCTGTGACAACCCACAAGATTTAATGGGTGAAGACGGGCTTCTCAAACAATTGAAGAAAGCCCTGCTTGAACGGGCAATGAATGCAGAACTGGACGAACACCTTGGTTATGCCAAGAACGACCCCGCTGGTCGCAATGGTGGCAATTCCAGCAATGGGCATGGTCGAAAGACCATTGTTGGCGAAGATGGTGAAATGGAAATCACCACGCCCCGTGACCGTGATGCCACGTTCGAGCCACAAATTATCAAAAAGGGCCAACGCCGTTTTGAAGGTTTTGATGACAAAATCATCTCCATGTATGCCCGTGGCATGAGCATTAACGAAATCCGTGGGCATCTTGAAGAAATCTATGGTGTAGCGGTCTCCAAGGATTTGATTTCCACTGTCACCGATGCTGTGATGGAAGAGGTTCGTGACTGGCAGAACCGTCCTTTGGATGCCGTTTATCCTGTCATTATTTTTGATGCCCTTCGGGTTAAAATCCGTGACGAGGGCGTGGTTCGCAACAAAGCTGTCTATCTGGCCTTGGGCTTTACTCTGGAAGGTCAAAAGGAGGTTCTCGGCCTCTGGATTGAGCAAACCGAAGGGGCCAAGTTCTGGCTACGGGTGATGAATGAAATCAAAAACCGTGGCGTCAATGATGTCTTCATCGCTGTTGTGGACGGCTTAAAAGGCTTTCCAGAGGCTATCAACGCCGTCTTCCCAGACAAACTTGAACGGAAAAGTTGAGCGATCCCACTTAACAGATAAGCAGGAATTTTACCAATTTATCGAATATACGGATGATGTTGATCTAGGCAAAAAACTGGCTGAGTGGGAAGACTATTATAACCTCCACCGCCCTCATGCAGGCTTGCATGGAAAAACGCCTTATGAGAGATTGAGAGAGCGAATGGCGAAGTGATATTCGTCAGTCAGCCGAGTTCTTGAATAAAACGATCCATTGCTTTTTTCAGATCATCCGATTTAAGCTGAAGCTGTTGAGCAGAATTAAGCACTGAACTTGATATATCTGCAGTATTGTTTGAATCTTGTGACACATCGTTCATTTTGTCAGATACATCCTGAGTCAAAGTTGCAGCCTGCTGCACATTTTCTGAAATCTCAACAGTTGCAGAGTTTTGTTCTTCAACTGCATGAGTAACGTTTTCAACATTCTGATTCATTTGGGCAATGACATTTGCAATAGATTCCATAGCTTGAACAGCTTCATCAGTTACCGACTGCATCGCATTAACTTGTGTGGAAATTTCTTCTGTTGCTTTTGCCGTTTGATTGGCAAGGTTTTTCACTTCTCCAGCAACAACTGCAAAGCCTTTACCGGCTTCACCTGCTCTGGCTGCTTCGATAGTAGCATTTAAGGCAAGTAAGTTTGTCTGATCAGCTATACTTTGGATAAGAGTGATAATTTCACCAATTTTTTGAGCAGCATCACCCAGTGAATGAACAGTTTGGTTTGTTGATTGAATTTTAATAGAAGCATCTTCTGCAATCGACGATGTTGCAGACGTTTGTCGATTAATTTCACCAATAGATGCGGAAAGTTCCTCAGAAGCTGAGGCTACAGTTTGTACATTCAAACTTGCCTGTTCTGAATCTGACTTTACATCTGTTGATTTCGAAATCGTAGCATCAGATAAACTTGATAATTCTTGAGACTGAGCAAGGAGTTCATCAGCAGCTTGAGACAGGTATTCGATTGCAGGGGAAACTTCCTGCTTGGCAAATTCTTGTGTCGCGTGACGTTCTTTTGCCATTCCTGTAATCACGTTATTGATGCGCTTGGCATAACCAACGAATTCACCTCTTAAACCTGTTAAGACAATTTTACGATAATAATTTCTATGGCTTGTTGCATCGATCGCAGCAGAGGCTTCTTTTGCATATCCTTCAAATAAATCCATCATACGATTGAACCGTAAAACCATTTTACCAGCTTCATCATCTCTGCGAACCCCTACTACACGCTGGTTTAAGTCCCCTCTGGAAGCCAGTTGGAATGAGCGAGACAAAGTTGTGATAATATTGGCTATATCAATGTTCTTACGTGTCTGGAACACAGCAATAAAGACAGCGATAACTGCGAAAACCACTGTAATTAGTATACTAGTGTTGACTGTAGAGTTTGTTGCACTTGATATGCTGTATGTTTTGTCTTTGCTTATCTCAGTAATCGACTTGATCTCATCTAGTATGATTGAGATATCTTCATATATCTTTGCTGCAGCACCATCAAAGTCACCCATGATTTTGTTACCTTCAGCAGGACCACCAGCGATATAACCTTCAGCCATTTTTTTGCCCATCAGATAATATGGTTCAAAATGTTTTTCTGCAGTCGACAATTCATTTGTTAATTTTGAAAGCTTCCCTTGAACGGCCAATTCTTTAGCTATTGAAAGGTGATTGCTGAAACTTTGAGCAGCAGCTTCAGCTTCATCAAAACCATCATTTAAGCCATCAAGTCCTCTTGTTGCTGAGATATCAGTCAACCATTGCTGAACTTGAATAACGTCAATTTGAAGTTTCAGGGCAGTTTGACTAAGAGGTAAAACAATATCATTGGTATAATGCGATGCTTCAGATTGATCACTATTGTAGCCTTTAACAATTACACCTGAAATCAAACTTAAAAATGAAATTACTAAAATTAGACTGCAGAAAATTACTGCTGAAGCTACGGCTTGTCCTTTAATGGATTTTCTTTTTTTCTTATTAGTATCCATTTTACGCCTCTTCCTGGTCTTCAGTTGACCAAATTGTATTGTGAATGAGTTCCTCGTAAGAATGGTATGGGGACTGTTCAATTGTATTGACTAAAAGTGCCTCAGCAGCCTTCATTCCTTCTTTTACGTTTGAATGCTTGGCCTCTTCTTTAGAGAGCTGGAGGTAAAGTGGCTTAATAACATTTTCCACGATTTCTTTTTTGGGTACTCTACGGCTTGAATGATAGCCCTTAGTATCACCGTTTTCGTTAATCCAAGGTGTTACATGGGCCAACACCCAGTAGTGATCACCATTCTTTGCACGATTGATTACATATGCGAAAATTTCTTTCCCAGCTTTAAGTGTATCCCATAGCAGCTTGAAGACGACATGTGGCATTTCTGGGTGTCGAAGAATGTTATGAGGTGTACCTATTAATTCTTTTTCTTCGTAACCTGATACAGAAAGAAAAACATCATTTGCATAGGTAATCTTTCCCTTTAAATCAGTCTTAGAAACGATCAATTCATTTTCAGGAAATGAAATTTCATTCCCAGTTAAGTTTAATGACAATCCTACCCCTCCGATAAACCTTCATTAGAAGAGAACAATATCAGAAGTTATAAAAATATACAAAAAAATAACTCACTGACCTAGCCCCCAAAAAACCGCCACCTAACCTATCCGAAGAAAACACCAAAATAATCCATGCTGCCATAAACTGATTATCGTTGAGCGCAGAGTGGTCCCTTTTCACACCGGGATATGGCGTATTTTTACTCCGGGATTGACAGATCATGTTCGCCTTATCAAAGATCCTGTTTTCTCGTTTTGTCGAGTATCCATAAAAAGCCTTTATGCCTTCACTAGGTCGTTATTATTACCGTTAATACTGAAAAAAACACTAGGAAAACACATCTCTTGCTAGAAAACACTCAACAAAGAGTTTGTTAGGAATTGATTTGAAGCTTAGTCGCAATATGATTAACGCTAAAAACTCTTTTCAAATATTTTCATTTCGATTGCTGTTGTAAGCATCTCAGCAGGGAATGGTTTTTCAAAAAAGAGGATGTTTCTTTCTTCAAAGCGGGTGCGTTCAGCATGATCACATTGTCCTGATAAAACAAATATTGAGATTTTGGGGTGTTGTTTTTCTAAATATGAAATGAGCTGGAACCCGTCAAAGAAAGGCATTCTTATATCTGTGATGCAAAAATCAATATCCTCTTCTTGTTCTACAGTTTTGACTGCGTCTTGAGCGTTGTTTACATAATGGAACTGCCAGTCATCCCGCATTTGCATGAGATTACGTCTGATGCCTTCCAAGACGAGATCTTCATCATCAACAAATAAAATCTTTGGCATTTTGAATATCCTGTTTGCTGTCTAAAGGGGAAAAGTGTGAATTTTAAGAAAGTGTTTTAGGTAAGTAGATTTTAAATGTCGTGCCCACTCCCATAGAAGTTTCCACTTCAATGTGCCCATTATGTTTTCCCACAATCACATCATGAGTGAGTGCCAGCCCTTGGCCTGTTCCTTTTCCTACGTCTTTTGTTGTGAAAAATGGATCAAAAATCTTATCTTTAATATTGTCAGGAATGCCACAGCCATTATCAGTGATAGTGAGAATAATATCGTTTAGCGTTTCACTTGTAGCGATCTTAATGCTCCCATCCTGAGGGGAACGGTCAGTGAGAGCATGCGCTGCATTTATAACAAGGTTAAGAATAACCTGACTGATATCACTTTCATGTGCAGAAACCCGAGATAAAGAGGCGCTAGCTTAAGTTCGAGTTCCGCAATATTTTTCCACTCATTTTTACAAATGATTAAAACACGTTCGATTACTTGGTTCAGGTTAACGTTTGATTTTTCTTTTGTACTAGGGTGGGAAAACTCCTTCATGGCTAAAACAGTTTTAGCCACCTGTTTTACCCCATAAGTGGAATTATCAATCGCTTCAGGGACTTCTTCTTTCAAAAATTCAAGATCAGCTTCCTCACGCGCTTCAAAGCATTTGGCAAGCCCCTAGTTTGTTAGACAGTTGATAGCTTCTCAAAATACCGTCTTTCAAACTCAACAGGGGATATCCCATCATTATTTCCGTGACGGCGGGTTGGATTATAAAATAGCTCAATATAATTAAAGACCTCAGATCGAGCTTCATTGCGGTTTTTATAAATTTTGCGTTTAATCCGTTCTGTCTTCAGTAAAGAGAAAAAGCTCTCAGCAACCGCATTGTCATGACAATTG